>JASHNX010000011.1 GCA_030041415.1 Candidatus Sulfotelmatobacter sp. | reverse complement strand
GTGAAGACAGACGATGGTCTGCAGTACTGGGATCTGCGGGTGGGAAACGGCCAGACCGCCAAAGAGGGCAGCCACGTTCGGGTTCATTACACTGGCTGGCTAAGCAGCGGGACGAAATTTGACAGTTCGTTTGACGCCGGCAAACCGTTCGACTTTACGATCGGGAACGGTGAAGTGATCAAGGGATGGGAAGAGGGCGTGACTGGGATGAGAGTCGGCGGCAAACGACAGTTGCTGATTCCACCTTCTCTCGCGTATGGCTCTGAGGGAACTCCAGACGGACCCATTCCGCCGAACGCCACCTTGATCTTTGATATTCAGTTGCTGGGCGTGGAGTAAGAAGAGATCCGCAATCTGGCCGATGGTCTGGCCGCTACGCCTTGACCACTTTGCCGCTGCGCAGGCAGGAGGTGCACACCCGCATACGCTTGGTGGTTGCGCCGACGCGGGCGTGAACCGCGCGCAGATTTACATTCCAGCGCCGCTTGGTGACGTTATGGGCGTGGCTGATTCGGTTTCCGGTTTGCGGCTTCTTGCCGCAGATTTCACACTGTTGTGCCATGACTGCTGTGGATCCTTTCGACGGGCATGATGCAATTTCTTATTTTACCGGATTCTCCACTTTCACGACAATTTCAGCATGGGGCGGCGCGGCCCGATAGAATGAAAGAACACCATTTCGCGAAGTCTGGAGACTCAAGAGAAATCAATGTCGGGAAAAGCAAAGCTGCTAGAAAGCGGGCTGGTGCTCGCGCTGATGGGAATTCTGGCGGGAGCGATCGGCGGTCTCGCTGTCGGCCTGGTGACCGCCCCTAAGACTACCTATTCGAATTCAGTCCGCTGACTCCGCCCATCTTTGCGGCTGACCTACGCGGTGGGCTCACTCGGGGCGGAGGTTCGCTATGCGATACTCAATTCATGCAGTCTCCGCTTCAGACGCAGACCGCGGCTACGGATCCAAAATCTGTCAAGGTGAATCTCACCACCGGCGCGGGCGTGGATATTGAGTGGCGTGACGGCCACGTCTCCCACTACAGTTTCATCTTTTTGCGCGATGCCTGCCCCTGCGCCATGTGTTGCGAAGAACGGGAAAAATCGGGACGGGAGCCAGGAGAACCGCCAAAACTCGCGCCTGGCGCTCTGCCCATGTTCAAGCCGTCGGCGAAACCGGTTTCGGCGGAAGGCATCGGGAAATACGCGATCAAGTTTATGTGGAACGACAACCACGATCTGGGGCTCTACTCGTGGAAATATCTGCGTGAAGTTTGCCCGTGTGCGAGTTGCAAGGAAAGCGTAAAGTCCGCCGGATGAGTCGAAAACGCCGCGGCAAACGCGGAATGTTAAGTTATGGCGTTAACTGGAAAACGACTCCGCATCCGCTGCCGCTGTCGCAGATGGCGGGGTCAAAGGCGCCTCCGGCGACGGTTCCACCGAAGAGAGTGCCGGTTGCGTCAAAGACCAGCGCCGTGTTGGGCTGAACGCCGTCTTTATTGTTGCCGAAGCTGTGAAGAATCTTCTCGGCCCACGCACCCTCGGGATCCTTCGTCAGCTGAAAAGCCGCCCCAGAGTCATATACTCCGCCTCCGGCTGTAACCCCATAAAGATTGCCGCTCGCATCCATAACCAGGCCGCTGTTCAGGTAGTGGCCGTCATTTTTCGCGAACAAGTGGATCGCGGTTTCGGCCCAGGTTCCATCCGCCGGCGATATTTCGAAGACCGCGCCACACCCCAGGTCGCAGGCGGGATTTCCGCCCTCGTAGGTCGTACCGTAAATGTTCCCCGTGGGATCGAAAATTAAATTGGAGTAAGAGCGTGCCCCGTCGTTTGCGCCACCGGCGAAGTTGTAGAGAATGCTCTCGGACCACCCTCCCTCGGTCGGCGACAGTTCGAAAACTACTCCGCAGCCTGAACTTCCGCTGCAACTGCCGGTCCCTCCCGCGTAAGTCGTTCCGTAGAGATTACCTTGCGCGTCAAAAACCAGAGCTGCCGATGGATACGAGCCATCAAGAGTCCCACCTGCAAAATTATGCAGAATGCTCTCGTTCCAGGCTCCATTGGCAGGGGAAAGCTCGAACACGGTACCGCAGTTAAACGCGCAGCCGTTTCCTCCGCTGCTGGTTGTGCCGTATAGATTTCCGGCGCTGTCCATCACCAGCCCGCCAATCGGTGCCTCTCCATCGCTGTGCGAAACAGTATCGTCAAATCGGTAGATTACGGTTTCCTCGTAGCGGCCGGAATTCGGCGTAAGTTCGTAAGCGGTCCCGCAGTCGCATGCGGAACCCCCGCTACTGGTTTCCCCGTAAATGTTGCCTGCGGCATCGAACAGCAGAGTTCCCGACGGAAACGCGCCATCGTGTCCGCCCTGAAATTTGTAGATAACCTTAGTAGTCCAGCCAGAGCCGGCCGGAGTCAGCTCGAACACCGTTCCGCATCCTGGCTGGGCACCACCGCAACTGCCGGCGCCTCCGACCAAGGTCACTCCCCAAAGATTGCCGGCGGCATCGATTGACAAACCGCTGACCAGATTTCCACTCGTTCCATTGAAGGAGACCACGACTTCCTCGGGCTCACTGGCGAAAGCCGGGATGGTGGCGGTCAGCGCCAGCAGAGCTGTAAGTGCAACATGGCGACGAACCCAAGCGGTTTGAGAGGGCTTCATGGGCATCTCCTGAGAGGAATTCGAAACAGCGGAGGGCGCCCGCCGCGCAGCAGGATTATACGCGAGGATGTAGGTTTGGGATCAACCTTTCGGAATGCAGGGACGCGCTGGATCGTCGGGTCTTTTCTCGAAGGTATAATCGCGATAATGTCGACCGCTGCACACGCATCTATAAACACGCGTACTGTTTACGAGCCCGTGATCGGGCTCGAAGTGCACGTGCAGCTTTTGACGGCGTCGAAGATTTTTTGCTCCTGCTCGACTCGTTTTGGGGCCCCTCCGAACACCAATGTTTGCCCGGTCTGCCTGGGCATGCCGGGAGCCTTGCCGGTGCTGAACCGCAAGGCCGTCGAGTTTGCCGCTCTGGCGGCGATGGCGCTAAATTGCCGGATCAATGAGACTTCGATCTTCGCTCGGAAAAATTATTTCTATCCTGATCTGCCCAAGGGATACCAGATTTCACAGTACGACAGGCCATTGGCCGAGTTGGGCTTTATTGAAGTTTCTGCGGGGAAGAACGGCGAAAAGAAGAAAATCGGCATCACCCGCGTGCATCTGGAAGAGGACGCGGGCAAAAGCCTGCATGAAGGCTTTCCCGACGCGGAAGAAAAAACGGCGATCGACCTCAACCGCACTGGCGTGCCGCTGATCGAAATCGTCAGCGAGCCGGATATTTCCACTCCCGATGAAGCGCACGAGTATCTGACGCGGCTGAAGGAGATCATTCTTTACACCGGCGTGAGCGACTGCAACATGGAGGAAGGCTCGTTACGCGCTGACGCTAACGTGAGCGTGCGGCCGCGAGGGCAAAAACAACTCGGAACAAAAACGGAAATCAAAAACGTG
>JASHNX010000010.1 GCA_030041415.1 Candidatus Sulfotelmatobacter sp. | reverse complement strand
GCGGTCCAACGCACCAGCCGCGGATAAAAGGGCGTTACTTCAAACGGCATCTTGTCGCGTGCCGAGGTGATCGCCACGGGCGCGGCCTTAATCATGTCTGCAGTGTCGTTCCAGGGATTCACCTTGATTCGTCCGCCCAGCGGCAGGGCTGCGATTTGATCGAGTTTCGCGTTATCCAGCGACGGGCCCTGGGTATCGAGAGCCGACAGACGTGTGATATTGCCGTTCTCGCCGAGAGGATTGCCGAGGTGTGTCGTGAGAAGCGCATTGAGCGCGTGGGCGCGGGTTTGCAGTTGCTTGAGGAACAGGCCTACATCGCCGATTTTTGCCGCATAGGGCGAACTGTTCAGCAACTCGATGGCTTTCTTGTCGGCCGCCGCTTCCTCTTCCGGAATATGTTTGAAGCCCAAGTTGGCATAGGTAGTGTCGTCGGAAAACAGCATACGATCATTGAAAGCGTACTTGCTGCCGAGGTTATGCCCGAGAACGATGTGCCCGAGCTCGTGCGCCAGCATGGCTGCCAGGCTGGCTTCGTCGGGAAGCACGTCGACCAATCCCCGGCTGATCACGATGGTGTTGCCTACGCTGAAAGTTTCAAGCGGAGTCGTGAGCAGTACGCGAACCCGCACTGGCCGCGATAAATCGAGATTGTTGGTGACGATCAAATTGTTCACGACAGTCTGGAGGACGTGATCGACATCGCCTTCGGGAGCAAGCAAACCGCCGTTGGTGAGCCGATCGACCACGTTGTTTTCCGCCTGTTCCTGCCATTCACGCTCCGCCTGCAGAGGCGATGCGTCCTGCGCCGCTGGACTCTGGTCGTTTACGCTGTCGATCTTGATTTGCGTGAGTTCGTCCTCTTGATTTGCTTTCTTCAGGTCATATCCCCAGATACGGGTTTGCGCCTTGAAGGAGATACTGTCTTTCGAGCCTGGGCTGAAGTCGCCCTCTTCGCTGTAGATGAACGACGGAACCCAGTACCCGGGCGTTAGATTCAGCCGCCAGCTATCCATGTGAAAGAAATAGGTGTTGTTTTTTGCCTCAGAATAGGTGCCGTTCAAGCGAACAATGTTGTACGACTGATCTTCGACCCAGATACGGCCCACAAACCGTCCCCGGGCGTCATTGCCCTTCATTTTCTTCGGTCGCACATCAAAAACAAAACAGCGGACGTCGCCCAGGAATTCACGCCGTACGTATTGAAAATCGTAATGGGCGCGGTCGAACTCGTTGCGGTCGGCATAGACCATCCAGGCGAAACCCATCGGCTGATACTGGACGGTGAACAACTTGTGAAAGCCGCCGAGCAGCCTCGCCTGCATAGACCGTTCCTCATCTTTCAGGTAATCCTTGCGGTCGATTGTGTCGCCCATATCCATGCGGCCGAGGAAATAATGATCTTCGCCGGGAACGGCACCGAGCTGGGTATCGGGCTTGAAGTTCTGCAGATAGGTTTCGACGATGGGGGTGCGGTTCGAAAGAAATTTGATCAGCCCGTGCTCGCGTTCAATGACGCGATCCACCACCTGATCCTTGGTTGTGGGCGGAGGCTCGGGCGCGGGCGCCAGCGGCAACGCACTACTGGGTGTATTCGCCGCTGCATTCGCAGGAGTTGCAAGGGCGCTAGCTTGAGGATCCGGAGATTGTTGCGCGGGAGCACCAATCGCGAGGAGCAATGCCGCTGCTAATGTCCATTTTCCGATTCGCCACTGCAAGAGTCGCATGAATCCTTCTCGTTTCTCCCGGCCCGGCTGGGCCGACCCCATACCACGTTTAATTCCGATGCTTGCAATTTACGTCTTCGCGCCTGGCAGACCTCTTAGTACGCCATCTGAAACATCACATGCACGACCGCGGTGGAATCGACCGGCTGCCCCAGCCGCGTCGCCGGCTTGAAGCGCATGTTGTTCGCGGCGGCAATGGCGGCTTCATCCAGGCCGTGGCCAAGGCCGCTGACTACACGATTAACATGCAGCGTTCCATCCGCACTGAATAAGACCTCCAGCAGAACTTCGCCCTCGAGCTTGAGCTTGCGGGCTTCTTCGGTGTAAACGGGATTCGGCTTGAAAGTGATTTCCACGGGCCGGGTCGCGGGACCGTCTGCCCTGGCCATTGTGGGAGCATTGTGAACCACTTGTTCTGATCCGAAACCGCCGGTCGCGACGGAGCCGTGAGCATTGCCGGCAGAGGTAGCGATGCCAGTGCCGAAGTCGGCGCTGGCGACCGTGCCTTTAATTCCTTTTGCTCCTCCCGATCCGTTGCCTTGTCCCGGGCCGACCGGCATATCGAAACCACCCGGCTGCGCGGCGTACAGCTTAGCGGCTTCTTTTCCCGTTCCTTTCAAACCGTTCGGATCGCCAAATCCTCCGGTTTGCACGTTCTCCACGGCCGCCTTTACCGTAGGGGCGACAGACGAACCAGCAAAATCTCCGGTATGTAGGAGGCGCGGCTGCGGAGCCGCCGCAGCTTTCATCTCTGGCGCCGCAAACTGGTTCATCACGACTTTCGGAGCTTCCACCGGCTTCGGTTCAAGGCGATGCACCTCGGGAGGCACAATCACCTTAGGCTGCTCCAATTTCGGTTGTTCCACGACCGGTTCTTGGGGAAGAGGCTTTGGTTTGATCGGTTCTGTTTTGACAGGTTCTGGCGGGGGTTCCGGCCGCAGTGCGGGAAGAGGAATTAACGAAGTTACACGATATTGCTTGAGCTGAATATGATCGGGAAATAACAGTCCGAGGTTGATCAGCAGCAGCAAGAGCAGCAACAGCAGCGTGTAGCCGGTGGCGACCGCGCGTTTGTCGATCTTGCGCTCGGGCAGCAAGCCCAGCTGAAAACCCTGAGGAGACGTAGCCATGCGTTCGCTTCCAAGAAACCCTGGAGAAAAGTGCGCTCCAGAGTCGGAAAGTTCACATTAAGTCAGAAAGGGTAGGGACGAAATATGTCAACGGGACCAGAACCAAGGTAACTAACGGGCCGACCGATATGAGACCGATTCCAAAAACGAGACAATCAGCGGCCGGGCCCTGGTGAGTTCATTTCAAGATCCCAACTGCGCCCGATTGTGCCTGCGAAACCAGGCAAAAACCGGTATTCCGGCCAGAATTACGAGCAAGCCGTACAAAGAATTCGGCCAATTTTCGCGGAAAGTGTAGTAGAGAAGTACGGACGCGGCGGCGATGAATAGCGAAGGGAACAAGGGATATCCGAACATCCGGTAAGGCCGCGGGGCGTGAGGGTTGCGCAAACGAAAAACAAAGATTGTGCTGGCGGAGATCATGTAAAAAAGCCACTCGGCAAAAATCGCCAGCGTGAAGAACTGGCGGAAGCTCCCGCCCATTAGCAACAAAATCACCGACAACACGGCCTGAAACACAATTGCCGCCGATGGCGTATGAAAACGCGGATGCACATCTGCGAGAGCCGAAAAGAAATATCCATCGCGCGCCACAGCGTAAGGCAGCCGGCCGCCGCTCATGATGGTTCCGTTGAGCGTCGCGAGCATCGACACGGCCATGCCGACCGATACGATGCTTGCCCCGACGCGCCCTACGACTAAGGCGACCGCATCTGATGCTGGGCGCGGCGACGCGGCCATGGCGCTCGCCGGCAGCACGTACTGAACTGCGGCATTCATGAGCACATAAAGAACGCCGACCGTGGCGACCCCGGCAATCAAGGCGATGGGAATATTGCGTTCCGGACGCTCGACTTCGCCGGCAACCATGTTGAGATCGTTCCAGCCATCGTATGCCCAGAGAGCTGCAACGAGCGCGGCCATGAAACCGGAGACTCCGCCTTTCGCGCCAGTGAAAGTTCCGGCAAAATTACTCCAGCCATGGCCGGGCACATTTCCTGCCTCGGCAAAGCATATAACGGCGACCCCGACGATAATGGCGACTTTCAGGAGAGTGAAGATCAATTGGAACTCACCGGCTTTTTTAACGCCGAGGTAGTTGAGCAGAGAAATCAGAACCGCGGCGACAATCGCAACCATCTGTCCCCACGTAATTGCAAAAGGAATCGAAACCGCAGTTGCCGAAAAAAAAGAGAACGCTGAGAAGGTTCCGAGAATTCGCACAAGCCCGGTCGCGATGGTCGCAATCGAGGCAGGTTTGGCGATCAGTATCCATGTCCAGGCATAAAGAAAGCCGGCCAGCGGGCCGTAGGCGTCGCGGACATAAACGTATTCGCCGCCGGCCTGCGGTTTCATCGCTCCCAGTTCGGCATAAGTCAGCGCGCCGAAAAACGACAGCAGGCCGCCCACCAACCATGCCAGATACACGAGTTTGGCCGAGCCGACTGCCTGCATCATCTCGGCGGGGACCAGAAAAATTCCACTGCCAATAATTGTGCCAACCACCACGGCCGAAGCGTGGCTTACACCGAGATCGCGAGAAAGCTCGGAACGGTTCGTTGTTTGCTGAGGTAGCTCCGGCATCGTCGAGGTGAGCCAGTATACGCGAGCGGTGGTATTGTTTTCGCGCGCTGATCGCGGGTTGGCGACTTAACGGGGCTTAACGGTTCAGGATGCCGCCGATTCGCTCCACAAAAGACTCATGACGTATCCCAAAACGAAGGTGACCGTAGTTCCAATCAGCACCCACCACGTCCACGGGACATTCGTCCAGCGCCACAGATACAACTCGACGGCGAAACCTGCGATCATCCCCACGGCCGCACCCCGCTGAGTCGCCTTTCGCGTCAGCACTCCCAGCAGGAAGACTCCGAGCAGAGCGCCGTAGGCAACCGATGCGATCTGCAGTCCGACTTCGACGACCCGGCCGGCTTTATGCAGTGAGAGTACGGCAAGCGCGAACAAAACCAGCGCCCACAGAATCGTGGATATGCGCGCCCAGCGCATGCGTTCAGCCTCGCTAGTTTCCGGTCGCAGCCGCAAATAGAAATCCATGATCGAGCTGGACGACAAGGCGTTGAGAGCGGCGCTCAAGTTCGACATTGCTGCGGCCAGAATTGCGGCAATCAGCAATCCAGAAATGCCATGCGGCATTCGGCTGACAATGAAAGTCGGATAGATGCGATCCGGACGCGAAAAGCTCGCCGAAGGCACTCGGTAGTAAGCCCACAGCATGACGCCCACCAGCAGGAAAAGCGCGAACTGAAACAGAACCGCGATGCCGCTCGTGAGCAGGGCCGTAACCGACTGTTTTTGACTTCTCGCCGCGAGAAGGCGCTGAACGATCAGTTGATCCGTTCCGTGGCTGGCCACGGTGAAGAAAGTTCCGCCGATCACTCCCGACCAGAACGTGTATGGAATCCACAGGCTCGGACTAAAGTTGAAAACCTGAAGTTTGCCGGCGCCAGCCGCCGCGGCATGAATCGCAGACCAGCCGCCGGGAACAAATCCGAGAATCGTCCACAGGCCCACGATCGTGCCGCCGACGTAAATCGCGGTCTGCACCACGTCGGTCCAAATGACCGCAGCCAGCCCACCCTCGAATGTATAGATGAGGGTCAAAACAGTGATGATCGCAATCGAAGCTACTTCGCCGGTTCCAAGTGCGATCGAGACAACGATCGATACAGCGTAAACTCTCACACCTTCGGCAGCGCCGCGCGTCAGTAGAAATAATCCGGCGGTGAGCGAACGCAAGCCGCGCCCGAAGCGGCGCTCAATCAGTTCGTAAGCTGTATAAAGATTGCCGTGAAAATAGTGCGGAAGCAGGACAAAGCTGATGATGATCCGGCCAACTACGTAGCCCATGACCACTTGGAGAAAAGTAAAGTTCGTGTCATAAGCTAGCCCGGGAATGCTGATGATGGTAAGCGTGCTGGTTTCAGCGGCGACGATGGATAGTGCGATCGCCCACCAGGGAATCTCGCGTCCCGCGAGGAAATAATCGCGCAACGAGCGCTGCTGTTTACGAAATCTGAGGCCAAACAGAGTTATGCCGACCAGATAGAGAGCGATGATCGCTAGATCGAGTTTGTCTAGGCCCATGCAGGTCGAAAGTTGTCTATATCACTTTCCGGGCTACGGTTTCGGACGGATCGTAGGCTTCCGAAGAGTGGGCAACCAGCCACAACGGAGCGGAGCCATCGTTGCGCACCGCGTGCGAGCAGCCGGGAGAGATCAGCACAAGAACGCACTCCCTGCCAGCGAAGGCGCGGTGATGGATAGCGGCATCAGGCCCTTCATCCCAATGGAGTGACCAGGCTGCTCCCGGCAAAAAGATGATGGCCTCGCGCTTCCGCGTGTGATAGTGATTCCCGCGAATCGCTCCCGGCATAGTCGAAGCCAGATGCATGTCGGCGACGGAGCCGAGGAAATTCAAAGCATCCTGCGGAAGCGAAAAACTCAGTCCCCGCGCATCGCCATGGTTGTCGAGTTCGGTAATCTGGACCTTCATTTGCGCCTTTTATTATCACGGTAATGCTCGAACCGAGGGAGTGAGTCTTTATGAACGCCGCACTGTGGTAGAACTAGCCGGTGGCTTACTATCTTGGCATCGACGGCGGCGGTAGCAAAACCACTTGCGCTGTGGGCGATGAAACTTTACTGCTCGCGACAGTTGTTGCCGGACCGAGCAACATCACCCGCGTGGGAGAATCGCGAGCGCGAGAGTCGCTGCTCGAGTCGATCCGAAATAGCTGTGCCGCCGCGGGTATCGATGTTCGCCAGGTTCAGCGTGCCTGTGTCGGCGCGGCGGGCGCCGGGCGCCAGGAAGTCGCGAGCACGATTCGAAAGATTACTGCCGAAGCAGTCTTGGGCGAGATCATCGTGGTGGGAGACATGCCTATCGCCCTGGAGGCTGCGTTCGGAGCCGCGTCTGGCGTGATCGTCATCGCGGGTACGGGGTCGTTTGCGTATGGCCGAGATTCCCATGGCAACACAGCTCGTGCCGGAGGCTGGGGTTTTGCCATCTCCGATGAAGGTTCAGCGCACTGGATCGGGCTAAAAGCGGTGCGCGAGGCGCTCCGCGCGGCAGACGAAGATGCGACGATGCCCCCGCTTCTGGGGCGACTAATGCAGGTCCGCCAAGAGCGCTCGTTCGATACATTCGTTCGCGCCGCCAATTCCAACCCCGATTTTGCTGCGTTCTTCCCCCCGGTTGTGTCAGCCGCTGAAGCGGGTGACCCGATAGCGCGGGAGGTCCTTATTGACGCGGGCAAAGAGCTCGCAGATCTTGCTGCAATCGTTGCCGTTAAATTGTTTCCCGATCATGGTGAAGTCGTCCCCCTGGCCATGGCGGGTGGCGTCTTTCGTCACGCGCAATTGGTCCGCGAGAGTTTCTACAATGAGGTCCGCAATCTTCCACAGCCGGTCGAGCTGAAAACAGAAATAGTCGAACCAGTGCATGGTGCGCTGCAGATTGCTCGGCTCGGCCATCGATAAGGAAACGGTTGCACTGAGCGAGTCGATTTGTGAGCAGGGAACAGATTTCAAATTCGATAGAAGAGATCTCACATAAGGAGGTCGAGTTTTCGCCTCCAGCGAGAGGACTCGCACCCGCGGGTGATTCACTCCAGCATTCGGAGGACGAGACGGGGTTTGCGTCTGAGCTGACGGAAGATGCAACGCTCGCTCTGCTCGAGCGCCTCGATCTCCCGGCAGAGACGATCGAAGATATCGCCAAAAATCCAGCTACGACAAAATCGCGAAAAGTTCGTGTCGCTCTTGCGGCCCATCCTCACACTCCTCGACACCTTGCGCTGCGCCTCATCCGGCAGCTCTACAGCTTCGATTTGATGCAGTTTGCTCTGAATCCCGCAGTGGCTGCTGATCTGAAGCGCTTTGCGGACGAGTTGCTGATTGCGCGTCTCGATTCCATCACTCTCGGCGAACGATTGACACTCGCTCGCCGTGGCTCAACCGCCACCGCGGCCGCCCTGCTGATCGATGAGGAGATGCCGGTTTTTCAGGCTGCGCTCGATAATGCCCGTCTTACGGAGGCGGCGATTGTGAAGGCGCTCACTCGCGCCGTTACAAGCGCGGCGTTTGTCGAAGCAATCTGCCGTCACGCAAAGTGGTCGATGCGCCGCGAGGTGCAGATTGCGCTGTTGCGCAACCGGCACACGCCATTGGCTCGTGCCGTGGAGTTCGCGCGTTTTCTGCCTGCGCCGCTCTTGCGCGACGTGCTGCATGTGTCGCGCCTGCCGGAACGAATCAAAGAGCAACTGCGGCAAGAAATGAAGCTGAAGAAGTGACTTGAGTTCGTAGCCAACCTAAGCATGGCCTCGCTGTTGTGAGGCTGCCATGTGGCACCCCCGCATCACCGTCCGCCGCCGATCGGCAGGATTGCTCCGGTTACATAAGACGCTGCAGGAGAAAGCAGCCATAGCACCGCTTCGGCCACTTCCTGAGGAAGGCCGGCCCGTCGCATGGGTATGGACGGCATGAGCCGCTGAATGCGGCCGGGTTCGCCATTGGCGGCATGCAGCCCCGTTTCGATCAGGCCCGGGGCAACCGCGTTCACCCGAATCCCTTCGGTGGCAACTTCGCGCGCCAGGCCAATCGTAAAGCTATCGATTGCGCCTTTGGAAGCGGCGTAGTGGACCCATTCGCCGGCTGATCCTACTTCGGCCGCACGCGAAGAAATATTCACAATGGCTCCGCCACCTCCACCGCGGCGCGTGGACATGCGGCGCAAGGCTTCACGTGCGCAAAGAAATGCTCCGCTGACGTTCACCGCCATCACTCGCGCCAGCGTATCCACCTTCACGTCTTCGACCCGTGCAAACCCGCCGGTGATCGCTGCGTTGTTTACCAGCGCCTTGATTGGTCCCAATTCACGTTCCGCAGTCTGAAAGAGCCGGACGACGTCTTCTTCACGGCCTACATCCGCTTGAATCGCATAGGCCCTGCCGCCGGCAGAAATGATCTGTTGGACGACCCCCTGCGCTTCGGCTTCTCCGGTACAAAAATTGACGGCAACTGAATATCCGTGCTCACCTGCAAGTACCGCAGTGGCAGCGCCGATGCCGCGACTCGCTCCCGTAAGGACGAGTGTTCCAAGCTCAGTGTTTGCCGGCATACGTTTTGACTCAGAACACTTTAACAACAAACCTCCGGAGTGTGTGACGGGCAGTCGTTCGTAATCTTTCATAGCTAGGGGCGCCCGCTTAATATGCCATCACACTGCCTTACTTATGAAAGAGCTTTTGCAATCGATTTTCACCCCGGTTCTGGACGAGCCATGGCAAGCGCCGTCGCGTCCGGGCCTGGTCGCATGGCTGATTTTCTACGCTGGGTTTTTGGTTTATGCATTCCAGGCTCACGGGCAGATGCTATTCATCGACACGGCGAACCTTGTTGTGCATGAGGGCGGGCACAATCTTTTCGGATGGTTTGGCCCGACGCTCGGTCTATGGGGTGGGACGCTTCTGCAGTGGCTGGTGCCCTTTCTTTTGGCCGCGTATTTTTTTACTCACCGTCAGACGAGTGGTTTTGTCTTCTGCCTGTTTTTCTTTTTTGAAAACTGGCTCTACACCGCGACTTACATGGCCGATGCTCGCGCGCAGGTATTGCCACTCGTTACTACCGGGGACCCCGAATTCGCCGAGCACGATTTCTACCGAATTTTCAGCAATCTAGGTGTTCTGGAGTACGACACGAAGATTGCGGCGGTCGTTCGGTCGCTCGGCTGGTGTGGCATGATCGGAATTGTTATCTGGTTTGCTTTGCAGCCCACTGGGAAGGCAACGCAATCGAGAGAGGATGCGGCGCTTGAGGCGAGGTTCGTTGACTATTTGCAGCAGCACCGGGATTCCCAGGGCAGATAAACCCACGGTTGAGAATCTCAGGAAGAGTGGTGCGAAAGGGGGGACTCGAACCCCCACGGTTTTACCCGCCAGATCCTAAGTTCGTCTCGAACGAAGAATCAACAACTTACATCGAATGTCACTAAGTGTGACTAAATGCTACAAATGCCGTATCCAGCAAGGCTTTCCACGCATGTCCGGACACTCCGTAACAGTCGGTGAGGTTCGGTGGTGGGCACAAAATTGGGCACAGCCTAGACAGCATAATCCGACAGTCGCAGGCAGGGCCAGGAGTCGGATTCAAGAATGGGAGCAGTCATCGTGTCCGAAGCATGGGACCGCCTGATTCGCCAGATGATCCGAGAGTTCCTCTCTCACGCAGGGGAGTCCCTGACGTTCGGCCGGCTGTCTTTCCTCATCCGGGCTCATTCGGGTCTGCCAGCAGATCCGGATTTGGTTCACGTCGTGGCCGAGCAACGACCTGATCTTTTCATGATCACCCAAAATGACCGTGACCATTACGCCCGTCACAAAATGTGCCGAAAGGGGGCGCCCGAGCAGTTTGTCCAGCCTGCGGCGGGACTTGGATTCATCGAATCATTTTTTTCAGAGAGATTCTATGAGTGTGGTCAACGACTGCTAGACTGGCACATCGCTCGCACACTCGCTTTTGCTTCAGAGAGCCCATTCAGGCGGTTGATGGTTGTCCGACAGACAGCCGTTGCGCCTCGCTACCTGTCAGCAGTCGTCTCAACCCACATCGCGGACGACGGCGAGGAGTGTGGAATCGACAATTGGCTTGACAGACCTCACCGACTTTCACTAACCTTCCCGGATTATCGTAAGGTTCGAATCTATTGCGACTGACTGTCAACTGTCCTTCGTGAGCTTTGGGGTTCCACCGACGCGGTCTCTTTTTTCACCAGCCTCCGTTCCTTCCGCCCG
>JASHNX010000114.1 GCA_030041415.1 Candidatus Sulfotelmatobacter sp. | reverse complement strand
TCATCAAAGAACGTCAATATCTAACGAATGTCACTCCCGCAACTGTCGAGTGGTATCGCCAGAGCCTTGTATGGCTCGGAACTGAATCACCCACCGATGCCGAACTCAAATCTTGCGTCATGCGGATGCGTGAGAAGGGATTGAAGCCTTCGGGATGCAATTGTCGCATTCGCGCAATCAACGCCTATCTCAAGTGGTCGGGTTCAGTGCTGCGCATTCCCAAGCTCAAAGAGCCGCAGATTATTCTTCCGACCTTCACGGGTGAACAAGTCAAGAGGTTCATAGGGTACAAACCTCAAGGATACTATCAGCGACGCTTGCACTTGCTTGTGCTCATCCTGCTCGACACCGGATGCCGAATCAGCGAAGCACTAGACCTACACGTGGAAAACTGCGACCTCGACAACCTTCTTGCTACGCTTAAGGGGAAAGGACAAAAAGAGCGAAAGGTTCCCTTCTCATTTGAGCTTCGGAAAATACTTTATCGTTACACACGGGAGATGCAGCCACACCTCCTAGTTCTCAGCACAAAACGGGGTTGCAAACTCGACCGTCACATTGTTTCGCGGGATGTAAAGCGATTGTGCAGACACTTGGGATTTGCTCCTCCTGTGCGAACCCTGCACTCCTTCCGACACACTTTCGCACTGAACTATCTCAGACGAGGAGGCTCGGTATTTCACCTGCAAAAAGTTCTCGGTCATTCGTCGCTTGAGATGACGCGGCGCTATGCAAATCTGATGACTGAAGACTTGCAAGCGGTGCATCAGAGGCTAACGCTGCTTGCGTAAAGGGTCTTGGAAAATAGGGAGGGAAGGATGTTCTATTCTTCCCTTCCGAGTTTAAGCTACCATCAAGCCGGGTGGCCTTCGATTGACGGATGGGACCCTCGTGGCCGAAATTTTTAGAATTTCGAAAAGGTCAATGAGTGTAATCGCCTGTTAACGTCAGCCAACCGCACGTCTTGCCGGGACTACTTTGATTTGAGTCCGCGAAAGCCACTTTGTTTCCAGAGATAAGTAACGCCTCGGCGGACCCAAACCCCTCGACAATGACCTGGCCCTGTGGGGCGACTTCCTTGAACAAGTCCCTCGCGGCGTTATTCCCGGCAGACTTGCGGGTTCGGCCACTCTTCCCGATGACCACTCCATAGAATCGTGGCTCAGAAGAGTCACAATCGAGTCGAACATACGGGGAAATGGCATTGCCAAAATATGTCAAAAAAGCAAGCCAGAGGAAGCCCTCTGGCGTTTCACGAATCGGCGAATATAAGTCTACGAACTGCTTAGCTACACCTTGGATGATGCCTTTAGGAAAATCTGGAAATGATGTTTCAGTGGTTTTCTTGCTCAAGTGTTTCACCTCGATTGTCTCGATAGTTATTGGGCTTGATGGTTTCTTCCTTTTTGAGGATCACCACCTGCCCGGCTTCAAATTTGAGTGTTATTGACCCGTAGAAGTGTTCAGCTGCGAGTCGGCGGATAAGAGAGAAAATTTCTTCCATTGGTTTGGGACCATGCTTCGAGCACGGATGGCTCGAAAAGGATTAGGCGGGTATCTGGGTCTGTCTGGGATGGGATTTGGTGGGTCAGGGCGAGTAGCAAAAGCTGGCTTGCGCCGACTCCGGTCAGGTCTTGAGCTTGGCGGGCGGTCAACATTATCGTAACAAACTCCTCCGTTGCGGCATTAACTCCACTTCGGCTTGCAAATATTTAGACCCTCGAAAACAGGGTTTTATTACATAGTGGCTTAAAAATAGTAGGAGGAGGTGGAAGAGAAGGACAGTCATCAGACCCCAGAAGAGAGAGACATAATATAATATATATTCGGAGGTCTCCCTTAATGTCTCAAAAGTACCACTTCACAGTGGCCGGTCACGAGTTCGATCTCAGTTGGGATGAAGTTCATGAAATGCTCCGCACGCTAAAAGCTCAGCCTGTTCGGAAGGTTTATATCAAGTCTTGGAACAAGAAGTTCCCCGTTAAACAGGTGCTCCATGAGGCCGTGAAGGGCCTAATTCGAACAGGTTTTACGACCGAAGCAGCCGTGCGGGTGCTGACTAAAATCGGGTTTGAGCCGATCGAGGAATAGTGAGACGAATTCCCAGTGGCCTAACCTTCCTCGCCGAAACGGGGTTAGCAGCCGACCCCGTCGCGACAAACCCAGGGCATTTCTCTTGCGAGTTGCTTGTGAGTTCACCATTTTGCCGATTTGCTAGAAATTCTCTTGTTTTTGGTTGCACACCTGCCTTATATTCCGCGATAGGACGAGCCGAATCGCAAGTCATTAGAAGTGCTCACGGCGGGACTGTGAAGAATGCTCGGCTGAAAATTCTGCCTTGGGCGCAGGGGGTCGTTGGTTCAAATCCAATCGCCCCGACCAATCTTCTTGAGTCACGATAACCGGCTGGTTAGGGGAGAATTACCGCCGCCCCATCGATGGCGTCGTTCCTCACCGCGTCCAGCGCATCGTTTGCTCGTTCCAAGGGAAATACTGTAACTTTCGGCTTCAACTGAATTTCGGCCGAGAGCTTCAGAAAGTCTCGGGCGTCAGCCCGAGTCATGTTGGCCACGCTACGGATCTGGCGCTCGCCCCACAACAGCTTGTCGTAATCGAACTGCGGGATGCGGTCGAGATGAATGGCGTTGATCGCGACCACTCCTCCTTTGCGCAGGCTCGAAAGTGCGGCGATTACCACGTCTCCGCTCGGAGCGAAAGTGACAGCTCGATCCAGTTCGACAGGTGGCTTATCTATCTCGCTGCCCACCCATTTCGCGGCCAGAGATTCCGCCAATTTTTGATGAGAAGCCCCGCGGGTCGAGACATACACTTCGCAGTTCCACGAGTGCAGGACCGCAATAGCTAAATGAGCCGAGGCGCCGAAGCCAAAGAGTCCAACTTTGTCACCGCGCTCGACTCCGGCCACGCGCAAGCTGCGGAAGCCAATAATGCCGGCACAGAGCAGCGGTGCAGCGTGAAGATCGTCGAGTTCTTTGGGCAGCGGGAAAACAAAATCGCTACGTGCCGTGGCGTATTCGGCATATCCGCCATTGACGCTGTAGCCGGTGAACACCGGAGCGTCACAGAGATTTTCCATACCCCGGCGGCAATAGGGGCACGTCCCATCGATACCGCCGATCCAGGAAACACCGACTCGTGTTCCGACCGGCAACTCGGCGGTTGCGCCTTCTTCGATGATGCCGACGATTTGATGGCCCGGTATGAGCGGCAGCTTCTTCGGTGGCAGTTCGCCTGCGGCGATGTGCAAGTCGGTGCGGCAGACACCGCAAGCCCGCACCCGCAACAAGACCTCGCCAGGAGCGGGTTGGGGCCTGGGAATGTCCTCCGGATGAAGCAGCTGTTTCGGCGTTTTGAGAACTGCGGCTTTCAAGGACGGTCTCGCTGGTGCAGTCGCAGACGGCGGAGAGAACGGCTGACAGTTTGAGCATAGCGCCAGTGCCGCAGATTCTCAAATCGAGTGCAGCCGCGGATGACAAAGTTAAGACAACGTCGCCCCGGGCCACACACAATGTCGGCCATGCGCTTAAGATAAGTCGAGGAACCGTAAACTATGACCCAGAAAATCGCCCTCGTCACCGGAGCGAACGGCGGCCTCGGAACGTACGTTACGAAGGCCTTGCTCGATGCCAGTTTCACTGTCGCGGGGTTATCCCCGAGTATCAAGGCTTCGGACTTCGACCATCCCAATTTCATCGCCCTGCCGATGGGGCTCAACAGTCTTGATGAGGCGAAGAAGGCCGTCGGCGAGGTTATCTCCCGGCACGGCAAGATTGACGTGCTCGCTCATCTGGTCGGCGGCTTCGCTGGCGGAAGCAGTGTTGCCGACACTGACGACTCTACGTTCCAGCGCATGTTCGATCTGAATTTGAACAGCGCTTTTCACATTCTCCGCGCAGTCATCCCACACATGCGCGAAACAGGCAGCGGACGTATCATCGCGATCGGCAGCCGCGCTGCTGAAGATCCGGGCCCCAAGGTTGGAGCCTACAGCGCATCGAAAGCTGCCCTCGTGTCGCTGATAAAAACCGTCGCACTGGAAAACAAAAGCGCCGGCATAACCGCAAATGTAATTCTTCCCGGCACGATGGACACTCCGGGGAACCGAAAGGATATGCCCGGAGCCGACCTCTCGCAGTGGGTGCAGCCCGCTTCGGTGGCAAGCCTTATCGTGTGGCTGGCGAGCGACGCCGGAAAAGATGTGACCGGCGCGGCCATCCCTGTATATGGACGCGGGCTCTAAGGACCTGCCTGCCGCTGCCGTCATATTTGGGAAGGAGAATCAAAGTTTCTAGATGTCTCAGCAGCTACATTCCAGTTCCTGTTACGGCACAGGATGACCTTTAGTAACCTCCCACTGCACAATTTTCGTTGCACGTTAACATTCATGCAACATCCTGTAACTAACATTGTGTCAGGAGGCCGCATGGGTTTGGCACGGGCTTCGAAGTCGCTGCCGCTGCAGGTTGCGGCCGTCTGTTACCGCAGACGCGGAGAGAGCGTCGAATTCCTGCTGGTCAATACCAACGGCGGCAACAAATGGACCTTTCCCAAGGGCTCTCCCGATGCGCGTCTTTCCCACAGCCAGGCAGCCGAGCGAGAAGCCGGGGAAGAAGCGGGCGCAATCGGGACGATCGAACCCCGGCATTTTCATCTCTATCTTCATTCCAAGGGCGTATTTTGGCAGCCCGGCGGAGTGCAGGAATATGTGGTCAAAGCTTTTCTGATGCAAGTTCATCAGCTGCGGCGGCCGGATGAATCCCAGCGCCGTCCAACGTGGTTCACTCCGCAGGAAGCACGGCAGCGGCTGGCTCGAGGCCGCGAAGTAAAATACGCCCGCGAACTGGAAGCCGTGATTGATCGCGCGCTCGAGACCATTCAGTTTCACGGCGAACTGTGGAGCCGGTATCCCGACGGGCGAGGCGCTCGCGCCGCTGTTCGGTAGTAAAATCCCGCAAATCAGGTTAGGCGAATGGCCCGGGGACTCGACCGATTCCAATCTCGTGCCTCCGAAAATTAGCTTAGCCGGGCCACTCAGGCACTGATTCCCGCTCCCCAACCCCTGTTACGATAATTCCAGCCTTATGATTCAGCTTTCCGGCGCCGGAAAACGCTTCGGCCACAAGCTTCTTTTTGAAAATACCGACTGGCTCATTACGTCTCGCGATCGCGTCGGCCTCGTCGGCGCCAACGGCACCGGCAAAACCACGCTGATGAAGATCCTTGCCGGCATCGACACGCTCGATTACGGCGAACTCACGATCGCTAAGGGAACCACTGCCGGTTACTTGCCGCAGGATGGATTGTCGCTTTCCGGGCGCACCGTCTTCGCCGAATGCATGTCTGTCTTTGCCGACCTCAAGGCCATGGAGCAGGAACTCGAAACCCTGATGCATCGCTTCGCCGAACTCGACCATACCAGTGCCGAGTATGACGCCGTCGCCGAGCGTTATCACAGCCTGGAGCACGAGTTCCGCACTCGCGATGGCTACTCGATTGAAGCCGAAGTCGGAAGAGTGCTGATGGGCCTCGGATTTCGCAAGGAAGATTGGGAGAGGCAAACCGACGAATTTTCCGGCGGCTGGCAGATGCGCCTGGCGCTGGCAAAACTGCTTCTGCAAAAACCCAATCTTTTGCTGCTCGATGAGCCGACAAACCATCTTGATCTCGAAGCCCGCAACTGGCTGGAAGAGTATCTGCACGATTATCCTCATGCGGTGGTCCTGATCTCGCATGATCGCTATTTTCTGGATACGACGGTCGACAAGATCGCCGAAATCTGGAACAAGCGTTTCTGGTTCTATACCGGCAACTACGACAAGTTCCTTACCCAGAAAACGCAGCGCAACGAGCAACTGCAGGCGGCGTACAAGAATCAGCGGGATCGCATTGAGCAACTGGAGATGTTCATCAGCCGTTTCCGTTACCAGGCGACCAAAGCCAAACAAGTGCAAAGCCGCATCAAGGAACTAGAAAAACTCGAGCGGATCGAGATTCCGCCGGAAGAGAAAACCATTCACTTTTCCTTCCCGCAGCCCAAGCCCAGCGGGCGCATCGTGGCCGAGTTCGAAGGCGTCGCGAAAGTTTATCCGGCGAAATCATCGGATAATGGTTCGCGTCCAAGCCCGGAAAAAGAAGTCTTCCGCAATGTGAGTTTTCTTATCGAGCGAGGCGACCGCATTGCGCTGGTTGGAGTAAACGGAGCCGGCAAATCGACGTTGATCAAGCTGCTCGCAGGCGAAGAAAAAACGACATGCGGAGAGTTCAAACTTGGCCACAATGTGCAGGCCGACTATTTCGCGCAGGATCAATACAAAGAACTCGACCAGGACGCGCGCATCATCGACGATCTCGGCAAGGCATCGCCCCGCTCGACGGAAACCGAACTTCGAAGCCTGCTCGGTTGTTTTCTGTTTTCTGAAGAAGACGTTTTTAAGAAGATCGGCGTGCTCTCCGGTGGCGAACGTGGCCGGTATGCCCTCTTGCGGCTCTTGCTTCATCCCTCGAACTTTTTGCTGCTTGATGAGCCCACGAATCACCTCGATTTGCGGGCCAAAGACGTGCTGCTTGAGGCGCTCACAAAATATACCGGTACGGTGGTTTTCGTCTCCCATGACCGCTATTTCATCGATAAGCTCGCGACCCGGGTGTTCGAGATCGGCGATGGCAAGGTCGAAATTTACCCCGGCAACTACGAAGATTATCTCTGGCGCAAGCAGGGCGGACATCTGAAACAGGAAGAAACGATTCAACAGCAACTTGCCGCCGCGGAACCTCATACCAAATCTGGCGCACAAGCCGGTTCAAATGGCAATTCGAAAGCACAAACGGAATCTGCCTCTGCCGCCAAGCCGAAGCGCATAAATCCAATCAAGCGCAAGCAGATGGAAGAGCGCGTTCGCGAACTGGAAGCCGGAATCAGCCGCGAAGAAACCGCCATCGCCCAATGCGAAGCCGCGATGCAGGAATTCGTGAGTGCCGAAGAGAGCCAGCGGCAGTCCGAGGAACTCGGCGTGAGAAGATCGGCTCACGCAGCCATGGTCAAGGAGTGGGAAGATCTCGCCCAATCTCTGCAGCAAGTAGACTAATAAACGTGCTGGCCTCCGCACCCGTACACTATCTTCCGTAATCTCAGAAAACGCTTACCTCTGTGCGACAGTTTGATTGGCCTAAGGGACAAGAACCGACCGCCTGGCCAAATTTTCCAAGCCACCGCTCAGCGGCAACTGGCCGTGCCGCGCGGAACCAAGGAAGGCGCAATGTTGCAACCCTCGGAGTACACGTTCAACGGAAAATCGAATTCCACCACGCCAAATTCAAACCTCAACAATCAGAACAAAACCATCAGCGCTCCCATCGAGCAGGCAACCATCGGCCGGACGGTAGTTATCAAGGGCGAACTCACCGCCGCGGAAGCACTCTATATCGATGGCCGCATCGAAGGCAAAATCAGCATGCAGGACCATCGCGTCACCATCGGCCGCAACGGCTCCGTACAAGCCAATATCAACGCCCGGGAAGTAGTCGTGATGGGTAAGGTCAACGGCAACATCGACTGCACCGACCGCGTCGATATTCGCAGTGAAGGCTCGGTCACTGGAGACGTTTCAACCATTCGCATCAGCGTGGAAGATGGCGCCGTGCTCAAGGGCGGCATTGAGGTTCGCAGTGCAGAGCACCGGCAACAGAAACAGCAGGCGCAATCGAAATCTGTCGAGACGAAGCAAACCGAGGCAACGAAGCCGGCATCAGAAGCGCCCAAGGCGATTGGCGCTGTGGCCAGCGCGTAATCCGAAATCAACAGAGTTCAGCACGATAAAAGGCACCCAACCTGGGTGCCTTTTTGGGTTGATGATACTTGCTGTTTTATTTCTTATCTTTCGGCTTCAAATCCAGCGACGCAGAATTCATGCAATACCGCAGCCCGGTAGGCTGAGGACCGTCTTCAAAAACATGCCCGAGATGAGCGCCGCATTTTGCGCAGCGCGCTTCGGTGCGAACCATTCCATAGCTTGAATCTTTGTGTTCTTCGATCTTGCCCTCGTCAGCCGGCTTGTAGAAGCTGGGCCAGCCAGTTCCGGAATCGAACTTTGTCGTGGAATCGAACAGCGGCTCGCCGCAACACACGCAGTGATATGTCCCGGCATCGTGTGTGTTCCAGTACTTGCCGGTGAAAGCCCGCTCCGTGCCGGCTTCGCGCGTGACGTGATATTGCTCGGGAGTAAGTTGCTGCTTCCACTCGGATTCGTTCTTCGTTAGCTTCTCTGCCATAGGCTCCTCTTGGAATGTGATCCTAGAGTTAGATGCCTAGGATCAGCGGGAGTCGCACAGTCAAAGGGCAGGTGGCCCACCTCGGTATTTTTGCTTGCATTAGACTGCGGGTGCCCCATCCCGGTGTTGCTTGCAAGGGGTGGGATCTCTAACCTAATACGTTCTGGCAGCCGAACATCTGGATCGAGATTCGTATCGCCCGCCGTTGAAACGGCTCAGACAAAAACAAGAAAACGGAAAGCTGCGCCAACCGCCGAGCGCGCCCGCTCTGCCTAGGAAAGCCGAACCGGAGAAGATGGCCCCCGCGCCATCCTCTAGGGCGCAGCCCGGCTGCTGAGCCTGCCAACGGGCGACACATTGAGCACGTAGACGGGCACGTCCGGATTAAAGCCGAGATCATAATTCAGCTGGCGCCCTGTGCCAGCGAGAGCCCGTTCCAAAAGACGCCGCGCTGCGGCGTTCGTGCCTCCGACTGTCACCCGCGTGTTAAGGAAAAGGCTCTCCGACGCGACACCGAAGATCAACTTCTTACCGGTAGCGGATTCTAGAGCGGCTAGTACCGACTTGATCGAGTCGTAGACGGTCCTTTCCGCGCTCTCAACGGTAATTGGCGTATCGAGGATGGGCCGTACGTCTTGAGGGCGGCCGACATCGTCTAGCACTTGCGTGCCTACGATTTCGATCCGCCCGTCCTCCGTGGTTCGAAAGCTATATTTTCCGGGGTTTCCCGTTGCGTTGTACTGCTCAACCAGCTCATACAGCGCCAGGTGCTCGCCGTTCGGCCCGGGCTCTGAGAATGATGCTACAAATGAGCCGCCCGAAGGCCTTGTGACACCCGGGTCGTTAGGATGGGTCGTGCGCCAGGCAGGCGACGTGTCGTCCACTACATCGAACCGGCTGTACCCCGGCGCTTGCTCCCAATCGACTTGCCAGCCGTATTCTAGGCGCAGGGCGGCAATTGCCTGCAGCAGTGGCTCGGAGTCATTCGAGGTCACAGTGACGCGCGATCCACTGCGCTCGATGCGCGCGTGACTGAAAAACGCCGGGCGAGCAGCCGTTTGCGCGAAACCAGCCGCGAGGGTTAGAACGCTCACTATGGCAAGTTGCATCTGCCTGAACATCGACCAGGCCTCCTATCAAAATTGGATGGTTCCGCTACAGACACCTGCGCGGCACACCATAACGGAGTTGGATCCTACCGTCTGCTCCAACAGGTTGTCTGCGAACGGATCCGCCCCGTCGTAGCTGACCAGTTGGTAAATGTCTATGTAGCAGGGAAAATCTACACCGTGGGCCGGACCCTGCGTCTGGATGAGGTTGACAACCCCGTAGCCATACCCAACAGTGTCGAGTCCGTATTGGTTGTGGCCCGCGCTCCCCTCGCCCACCGTCCACGTGGAACCTTCGACCGTCGGGTACTGCTCCATGTTGGACCCGCTCCAGTAACAAGCGTTTACGGCCGGGTGGCCCGGACAAACGGACTTATTCTAACTCTCGAGGGTGCCCCGTCCAAGCTTGGCTTGGGCGGGGATTTTCATGTTTGCTCGACACAGACAAGCCGGCTGCACCCGGAGTAGTGTGCCCGAATGCCTTGGGGGCTCAAGCGCTTTCAGGAGACCGGCAACGTCCACTTCCTTACGTTCAGCTGCCATCAACGGCGGGCGAACTTCAACAACGACGCAGCTCCAGCGGAGTTCGTTCAGGCACTCGAACGGGTGCGTCGCGATTACGGGCTATGCGTGCACGCCTACGTCGTCATGCCCGAACATGTGGTCACTTGCTGATGAACGAACCGGAGAGGAGATCGCTGGCGCAGGCGATCAAGTCGCTGAAGCAGGGAGTGGCGCGACGACTTGCCCTGCGGGCGGAAGATCCCTTCTGGCAGGTGCGGTATCACGATTTCAATGTGTGGAGCGATCGCAAGTTTACGGAGAAAATTCGGTACATTCATCGCAATCCGGTGCACCGGGGATTGGTGGCGCGGCCGGAAGACTGGCGGTGGAGCAGCTTCCGCCACTACGCGACGGGAGAAACAGGAGCCGTCGAGATCGAGTCACAGTGGACCGCACGCAGGCGCGAACGGTTAGGGATTTTCCCGCGCTAAGAATACGGGCGCCCTCGTAAAATCCCCGCCCAAGCCGAGCTTGGACGGGGCACCCTCGAGAGTTGGAGTGAGTCCGTTCGCCCGGGCCACCCGCCACCCACAGTTTGAAACGGGAAAGAAAAACCGGCGTGAAAGGCCGGGCCACCCGCCCGCTCCAATTTAATCATTCCTCCGATGGATGTATGTCTTCGATCATGTAGCCAGCCGGAATGCTGAAGAGAGAAGGGTCTGGTGTCTGTCGCTCGACGCTGGTAATCCTTGCCTCGTGCGCCCAGCCTGGCCCGGTCGCCGTTGCTAGCATCAGCAAGCCGACAGCCTTGGAATACCAGCACTCATAGATAGCCACGGCCCCTCCGGGCTGGGTCGCCGTCGTCCGTTCGCCCTCCGCCTCCATCCCGTTTAAATTGCGTGCTCCGAGCTGCTCCCGCCGCATTTGCCACTCCCCGGGATCGAGGGCCTCTCCGAGGCCGCCGACTCCATAGGCCAAGCCTCCGGCGTTTGATCCGCGAATCCGGAGGGCGGCCCTCTGGCGTCCCCATAACACAGTCTTGATGCGGTTTTGAGGGTCAAGAAGAACAACCGGCCGGTCGTCGGAGCCCTCCGGTTCGACTCGCATCTTCCCCGCGGGATCGCGCCATATGGTGCTCGTCAGGCCCTCGAC
Source organism: Candidatus Sulfotelmatobacter sp. (assembly GCA_030041415.1). Lineage (GTDB taxonomy): Bacteria > Acidobacteriota > Terriglobia > Terriglobales > Acidobacteriaceae > Sulfotelmatobacter. The sequence goes on along the minus strand of JASHNX010000114.1, from coordinate 1,858 downwards.
ATCAGTCCCGCCGCCTGCCCGGGCTCGGTGCCACTCGTCATACTGTCGAACGACCACGGGCTCTCCCAGCACGTACGATACGAGGCTCGCAGGTCCATGACGAGCGGGCGTCGCCTCTTCCCCATCCTGAAGGAGCTGGGCGCAGGCGATAAGGAGCGCTAACCACCAGGGTCGCATCGAATCCCTCCGTCGAGTCGTTAGGTGCAGGGGCGGGTGGCCCATCCTTTACGGTCGGTTGACGCCACTACGCACGTGGGTGCCCCGTCCTTCGCGCTGTTGGCGAAGGGCGGGAGGCACGACCGCGATACTTAGAATCTGAGTACATCATAGAGCGCTTGTGGCTGCGTCGCCCCGGGCCCCGACGGAGCTAGCTAGGTATCAACAGCATCGTACGCGCCCTTGCAAAAAACGCAAGGACGGGGCACCCACAGTTTGAAACAGGAAAGAAAAACCGACGTGAAGGGCCACCCGTCCACCATCACGACAGAGGGTGCCCGACTCAACCTTTCACAGCGCGACTGCCTCTTGTGACGGATATCACCAGAACCCTGTGACATCTAACCTTGCCTGAGGAATTCACGAAGCCTGAACATCTACAAAACGTCTGCGAGTACCACCGGCCCGGCGTCAAATTTCCAACGACCCGGGCCATTCTCTTAGTCTAGAGCGTCGTCTGCGATGCGGCGATAGCTGCCCCGAAAAAACAGAAGCGGTTTGCCCTCGCGCATCACCACGTCTTCCACTTCGGCAATAAAAATGGTGTGGTCGCCAGCCTCGTGGGTCGAAACCAGCTTGCACTCCACATAGGCCAGCGCCCCGTGCAAAACCGGAGTCCCATGCTGAGTCCGCTCAAAGCGCGCGCCAGCCGAGGCTTCCGCGCGGTCGTGAGCGTATACCGGTTGGGCGTAGTATTGCGATATCGCCTGCTGATTTTCACACAGAACGTTGATGCCGAAGCGTTTTTTCGCGTGCAGATGAGCGTGGGTGCGAGCATTGTGATCGACACATACGAGCACCAGCAGCGGATCGAGAGACACCGAAGCGAAGGCATTGGCGGTCATGCCGTGAACCTGGCCATCAAGATCGACCGTCAGAATGGTCACTCCCGTGGCAAATTGCCCCATCGCATTGCGGAATTCGGTCTGGCTTAGACTCATCGTCGGATTAACCGTCTTCGACTGCAAAACTCGATCCTGCTCTGAACTATCGTTGCGATCTGCAAAACCGCATCTGATGTATGATTCGATGCATCTCTAAGTGCGACGAACCAGAAGCACAGAGAAGCGAACGCCGTGATCCCCACTGCTAACTCAGCCGTCGCAGAGCCACTAACAGAATGTCTCGACAAACTCGCCGATCTTCCGGCTGGAACGCCCATCTCCCGCGACTTAGCTCAGCGTCTCGTCGTCTGTAAAGACGCCGATCTTCCCACTTTACTCGCCGCAGCACGAATTACGCGCGATCGCTTCAAGCCCGGCATCATCACATATTCGCGGAAAGTTTTCCTGCCGTTGACCAATCTTTGCCGCGACTATTGCGGTTACTGTACGTTCCGCCGCGATCCCGCGCAAGCCGGCGCTCACACCATGAGCCCCGACGAGGTTCTTGAGGTCGCCCGCGCCGGAGAGAAGCTGGGATGCACCGAGGCGCTCTTCAGCCTTGGAGACAAGCCGGAACTGCTCTTCCCCGAAATGCGCGATGCGCTGCGGCATCTGGGATACAAATCGACTCTGCATTATCTGGAAGCCATGTGCGAACTGATTTTGCGCGAGACAACTCTGCTGCCGCATCCGAATCCCGGCCTGCTCAGCGCGGAATGGATTGAGCGCCTTGCCGCGGTCTCGCCAAGCATGGGGCT
>JASHNX010000113.1 GCA_030041415.1 Candidatus Sulfotelmatobacter sp. | reverse complement strand
CCGTTCCCTTACCGTCGGCGGAGATCACGGCAACCGACCCCCGATCGTCGCCGCCTGGAATTTCATGATCGGCAAACGCAACCCACTTTCCATCGGGAGAAATTTTGGGATGGCTGATCCATCCGATGCTCTCAAACAGCACTTTTCCCACCGGATACTCCAGCCGCCAGTGAAGGGTGTTCGGAATCAAGCGGACGATCGCCATGTTTTCGCCGTCTGCGGCCCAGTCCGCATCCTGCACGTTCTCGATTACTTCCCGCGGCGTGCCCCCGCTCAGCGGCATGCGCGCCAGCGTCCCGCTGCGGGCGTAACCGGCGTATCTGATGCTATTCAGCCGGAGCGCCAGTTCTCCGTTTTTCGAGACCGACAGGAGTTCCGCATTCTTCAATCCCAGCTCGCGAGCGCCTGGCTCGTCAGTGCGGGAAAGATAAAGTTGATCGTCACCTCCATCCCACGCCGCGCTGTAAATCACGCTGCCGTCTGGAGTGAATCGCGCATTTCCGATCGATCCGGTCCGAAAGGTGACCTGCTTATATTCGGGAATCGAAGTCGCGCTGCTGCCCTTGCCAATCTTCCACCCGATCCCAAGCATTGCGAGCGCAACCACAACTCCAGCCCCCATCACCGCAAACAGCTCGTTCTTCGGCTCAGGCGCCGCTATCGCCGCCATCTTCCCGCTGGCGCTCGCGCTCGTCGTTCCTGAAAGATGTTCCAGGTCGAAGGCGATATCGCTGGCCGAATGAAACCGTTGTTCGGGATTTTTTTCCAGGCAATGATGAACAATCCGTTCCAGCGCAGGAGAAACGTTGCGGTTCGTCTCGCTCAGGTCGGCGGGTTCTTCTTTCAGAATCGCGCTCATCGTATCCGCGGGAGTTTCTCCATGAAACGCCCGCTTGCCCGCAACCATCTCGTACAGAATCGCGCCGAAACTGAAAATGTCGGACCGCGCTCCCACCGCGCCGCCCCGCACCTGCTCGGGCGACATATATCCCGCCGTACCCATGACCACGCCCGCTTCGGTCACGTGCGTCATCGTCGCGGGCGTCTGGTCGCCGGTATCGGGCTGCGTCAGCTTGGCCAGGCCGAAGTCGAGAATCTTCACTCGCCCGTCTTTGGTTAGAAAAAGATTTTCCGGCTTCAGGTCGCGGTGGACGATTCCTTTTTCATGCGCCGCCGCCAGCCCATGCGCGATCTGCATCGCGTAATCCAACGTCTTGCGCACTGGAATCGCCCCGCCGCGCAACCGCTCGCGCAGAGTTTCGCCTTCCAGCAACTCGGAAACTACGTAAGGCGCGCCTTCGGTTGTGCCGATATCGAAAACCGCAAGAATATTCGGATGATTCAGCGCCGCCGTAGCCAGCGCTTCCTGTTCGAATCTCCGCAACCGGTCCGCGTCAGCCGAGAGTGCCCGCGGCAACACCTTGATCGCAACTTCCCGCCTTAGCCGGGAGTCGCGCGCGCGATACACCTCGCCCATTCCGCCCGCGCCCAGCAAGCTCACAATTTCATACGGTCCAAGTTTCGTTCCGGAGGTAAGGCTCATGGTCGCAGGATTATACCCCAGCGAATCGATCGTCAGGCCGCTCTTCTACGGGCTTCCCCGTTCTCGCCGGACAGATCGCCTCTGCTGACGGTCTGGTCGATCGAATTCGCGCGTGAAGGTTCGTATCGGGGCTCACCTTAGGCGTGCCGGACCTCGAACGAGAAGATTCCTAGCGTCCCTCGATCATTCCCACCGCCTGATCGGTCGTGATAAATTTCGCTCCCAGATCTTTTAATTCCGCGACCGCCCGCGCGCCATCTTCCGCTTTCAAAGTTTCAATCGCATCCTTCACCACGAACACGCGCCGGCCGCGTTCCAGCAACCCCTTTGCCGCCAAACGAACGCAGTATTCCGTGACCACCCCGAAGACCACGAACTCCGCATCCCGCGGCAGTTGCTTCAACAACTCTTCCGCATGTCGGCTCTCGAAAATGTCGAGCGTCTGCTTCTCCAGAAGAACCTGCTGGTACGCGAAAAGATCGGAGGGTAGTATCGCCTCGGGCTCGTTTTCGACTACGGCAACTTTTTCTGCCATCGCGTCGGGCACATACGCCGCGCCCGCCGTGCCTTTCACGCAATGCGGCGGAAACTGTTTGAACTCTGGATCGTCTTTCGCGTGAAAACAGCCGTGCGACACCAGAAACACTCGCCCTTGCCGCGCGCCGTCGGTAAGCCGGCGAATGTTGGGCAGCAATCGTTCTGCTCCCGGCACGTAGAGCTTGCCGCCGGGCAGCATAAAATCTCGCTGCGTGTCGACTTCCCAAAAAATGACTTTCTGCGAAGGAATGGACATCGTGTGAGTATCGTAAAACCGGCGGCAGATTCCTGCACGCTAAGAGGTGAATTTTCCGGGCCGTCGCCGCAACGCGGAAATACCCGAAATGACGGTTACTGGAGATAAGGGAATGGTTCGTTGCGAATCCCAGTGATTCGGTGTTTACGAAGATGCGCTTTGGGCCGCCTGCACGAATGATAGAAGATTTTTCTTCAGCGTTTCCCGGCTCTGTTCCGGCAACTCGACGAAGCGGAATGGTTGCAGCCATCCCTGCGTCGCCCACATGGGAAACAGCATCTCCGCTTTCTCCCGGATGGTCGCTTCGCCTACGCGAAAAATCAGCTCGACTTTTAGTTTCTCATCAAGCGGTTTTTCCACGTTCATCAGTCCGCCGGTGACCGAGAGTTGATGCAGTTTTCCGCGCAACTGACGCTGGTTGGGCAACCGAATAATCGTCAGCACAGACCCGCGCAGCTTCACGCGAAACGGACGGTCCGGCTCCGCCGCAGGTTTTGCGGCAGCCGCGCTGGCGCTTCCAGTTTGAGGGGTTTCTGGAGTTTCCGGCATTTCTCGTAGAGTATGGCACCTCAGCTTTGCCGCGGCGAGGTTACGAAAGAACGAAGCGTCGAGGTTTATCGATGGATTTAGCTGCGCGAACTCGTAGATCGAACCTGCTCTCAAACCAAGCCGAGCCTGCATCCGCCAGCTTTATTTTTTCCCTGGATGTGCTTCGGTATGCCCGGAAAAGATGTTGTAAGGCCAGGCTCCTTTTCGCTGCGGCTGGGCCATCCCGGCGGCTGGCTGGGCTGCATCTGCCCTCCCAACTTCGCCGGAGTTGGAAGCCGTAGCCGCAGCCGCGTACCCCCAATCCTCCGGCGGCTGAGCAATCCCCCAGACGTTTCCGGGATTGTAAAGCGAGACCCCAATCAGAAAATGCTTGTTGTCGTTGCCCAGTGGCAGGCAACTCGCAACTCGCGCCGACGCGCTTGCCCCGCCCGGAAGCCCGCTCAGAATCACGGGAGTCTCAAGCGGCAGTGCTTGCGGAGTCTGTAATCCCGCGCCCTGCGGGCTCACCAGCAGCGCCACGCATTCCGCGACAAACGGATGCCCGCGATCCAGACTGGTCATGGTAAGTGGAATCTCTACGCGCAACCGGGTGCTGCGCCGTGTCGCCTTGGCTGTGAGTACTTCCATCTGCAATCCCAGCGGCGCCGCTGTATTGTCGCCGCTGCCCCTAGTTTGACAGACCTTCAGCGGAACCGAGCTAGGAGAAACCATTTTCGAAGATGACGAAAGTAATGAGTCTTCACTCGCAGGTCATTTCCCGAACCGCGTCCGTCCGGGCTGCCCGCCCGAGACTTGGTTCGGCGCCGCTTTCTCGCCCTGTTAACATGGCTCAATCTCGAATGCTCAGGTGACTACCGCGCCGCGTAAACCGTGAACGCCGTCCCAAATCCCGCATTCTCCGATCAGGAAGCTGTAGGCCTGGAATCAGTTGCAGCGTACGGCATGTCTCCCGATTCTCTCGAGTGGAGCCTTCTCCTGGCTGCGGCCGGCTCGACAGAAACCAGCCGAACTCGCCTGCATTGTCTGCTCGCCGAGCAGCGCGAAAAACAAATCGATTGGCCATCTCTTCTGCGCGGCGCCAATTTCCATGGTCTTTCTTCTTTGCTCCATCAAAATCTAGCGCCTCATGCCAATTGGGTTCCCGCGCAAACGCTCAATCAGCTTCGCGCGGCGTATGCGATGAACATGCAAAAGGCGCTCGTTCTTTCCCGCGAGTTAAATCGCATTCTTGGCCGCGCGGGCGCTCTCGGCATCCAACTCATCCCTTACAAAGGGATCGCGCTCTCAGAAGCTTATTACGGAGATATCGCCATGCGGCAGGTGGGCGACCTCGATCTCTTCGTGCGTCGGCGCGACGTGATTGGAATCCGATCCGCTCTTCGCGAGTTGGGATACGCGCCGCGCCTCGCGATTCCCGAAAATTCCGAGCCCGACTATATCGCCTCCGGATACGAGTATTCCTTCGACGGCCCGTTGGGAAAGGCCTCGGTCGAATTGCAGTGGGCGCTGCAGCCGCGGTATTACGCAGTTGACTACGACATGGATGGCCTGTTTGCGCGCGCTGTCGAGGTTACAATCGCGGGATTCGCCGCAAGAACCTTATCGCCCGAAGACCTCCTGCTTGTGCTCAGCCTTCACGCCGCCAAGCACGTCTGGGGACGCCTCATCTGGCTCTGCGACATCGCACAAATTCTCAACCGCGGCAATCTCGATTTTCCGGCGCTGCTCTCTCGCTCGCGTGAACTCGGCATCGTGCGTATTCTTCACGTGACATTATTACTGGCGAATCGCTTCCTCGAAATCCCAATTCCCGCCGAATTCGAACCCGCAATTTACTCCGATCGCACAGCGCGCGTTATTGCCGACGAAGTGACGCCGTCGATCATCTCCGGGATTTCCTGGGAAGAAAATAAAATTGGTTACTTCCGCCTGATGATGCGGCTGCGCGAGCGCCGCCGCGACCGCATGCGCTTTCTCGCTCGCCTCACATTTACTCCAGGTCCCGGTGAGTGGCAAGCACTGAAATTGCCTCGCGTCTTGTCTCCTGTATATAAAGCTGTGCGCATGGCTCGGCTCGCCGCCAGATTCACGAACAGATAAACCCCGCCATGCCGGGATTTTGAGCGGCGCAGCGCTTCAGCGCTGCGACAAAGTTGCAAAGTGATGGGGCTTTAGCAGCTCAAGATACGAATCTACCGGCTTGCCAACCCTCCGGCCGTTTCTCCTCCGTCCATGGTGAAAACCTGGCCGGTTGCAAATGCGGCATCATCGGAAGCGAGAAACGCAAACAACCCTGCAATCTCTTCCGGCTTCGCATGCCGCCGCAGCGGAATCTTCTGATTCACTTCCTCGAGCATCGCGTCCGTGTATTCCGCGCGCTGCATCGGCGTCATCACATATCCCGGCGCCACAGCGCACACCCGAATCGTCGGCGCCAGTTCCAGCGCCATCGACTGCGTCAGCTCGATCACTCCCGCCTTGGTCGCGTTGTAATCCGCGTAATTCGGATATCCCTTCATCCCGTTCGTCGAGGCCGTCTGCAAGATCACTCCGCCGCCTTGCTCCATCATCAGCCGCGCTGCAGTCTGCGCCACGTAAAAAACGCCCGTGAGATTGACGGCAATCACCCGCTCCCACTCCTCTGGCGTGATATCCAGAAACTTATGCCGTATGCTGATGCCCGCATTATTGATGAGGACGTCCACGCGATCCATCACCCGCATCGCATCGGCAAACGCCGCCTCCACCTGCATCAGATCGGTCACGTCGGCAATAATCGCCTCGGCGATTCCCGGCAATTCGTGGCGAATTTTTTTGCACGCCGCCTCATCGCGGTCGAGAATGCAGACCCTCGATCCCTCTTCTAGAAATCGCGCCGCCGTCGCCGCGCCAATTCCGCTGGCCCCGCCTGTAATCAACACCCGCTTCTCTTTTAACCCGCGCATCGCCTTCGCATCCTCGTCTTTGCTCTCGTTTCCTCTGCGCTCACTTCTGCTCGAAATCCTGCTGGCAATCGTTCCCGTATGTGAACGAATGAAGATCGAACCCAGCCGCCTGCGGTTCGAGCGCAAGCAGGTGCGAACTAAAAACCGCATTCTTCACCAGGTAATACATTCGTGGCTCGCTTACTTCGATATACGATCCCTGCGTGTCGACATGAACATCGACTCCCGCCTCATTCTGCGCGAGGGGCTTGCCATCCTGCAGCAAATTAACCCGCACCGGCTTTTTCGGATCATCCACGCTCAGAACCGCATAAACCGACCGCGCATGATAGCGCAGTTCCGCCGTCCCGTTTTTTTCATCCGAGGTCACGCCGTCCTGCCGCGTGATCCATCGTCCGGAGAACATCACTTTGCCGTCGGCCAGGTCTCCTTCGGCATGGAAGTTTGTCGCCTCTCCATCATTTCTGTAAGCTTTCGCATTCGCGATCGCGCCGCGTCCGAACCAGTCGCCCACATAGGTCTCCTGCGTCGCAACTCCGCAACTCGGAAGAAAAGTATTTTCCGGCGGATCGAGCGGAATCTGGTTCACCTCCGGGTGTGCGCTAGCCAGCAATTGCCGGATTTTTTCCTCCATCGGCCGGTTGTTGCCCTCGCCCTGGATGTTAAGCACAATCATTCCGTTCTGGTCGATCAGAAAACGGTTCGGCCAGACGTCCGAGTGGTAATCGCGCCAAATCGATCCCTGCAGATCCGCGACCACCGGCCACGGCAACTGAAATCGCTTGGCTGCTTCCCTCACATTATCGGCACTGAACCCAATCGCGAACTCGCCGTAATGCACGCCCACAACGTCGAAGCCATAAGCGTGGTATTTGGCGTACCACCGCTTCAGTACGCTGAAGTCGCGGATGCAATTGATGCAGGTGTACTCCCAGAAATCGATCAGCAGAACATGCCCACGGTATCCCTTGATCGAATGCGGAACCTTTTGTCCCGCAGCGCCGGTGTCAATCCATTGCGCGTCTGGACTGAAGTTCGGCGCTCTCCGCAGTTGTTGCGCGTTCGCTCTGTATGGAGCTGAAAGCAGAGAACCGGCCGCCAAAACCCAAACCGCCAGGAGGAACGGGATCTTTCTCATGATCGCTAATTCTAGATGAGAACAAGGCTGGCCGACTCGTTCGCTCATTCCCGTCAAATGCTCAGGTCGCGATTAACCGCCCGCATGATCGCATCAATATGCGTGCGCGCTCCGTCCAAATGCGGAAAGTCCGTGTTCTCGGGATTAAAGACGAACGAAAAGTCGGTCCCGGCAATCACAATTGCGTCGAGCCGCTCCCGGTCGATCAGCGCGTGCGCCAGCGAGCGCAAAGCTTCAAACTCGGCGGCTGACGCTCTCTCTTCCGCAACAATCCTGTCGTAAGTTTTGCTCACCAGTTCGATTTCCTCTGGACGCGACGAAACAACCTCGGTAATATTCTGCAACCTGCCGAACAACCCCGTTTCCATCGTGACCCGTGCCCCGAACACCGCAACCCGATGAAGCTGTCGCCGCTCAACCTCGGCGGCAATCGTATCGAGCAGGCCGGTAAGCGGAAGCGGAGTAATCTCGGCAAGTTCCTGGGCGCAAACTTGGGGCGCAAACGCAGGTATCGCCGCGATCTCTGCCCCGCCCCCCGCGAGTTGACCCAGCAGTCCCGCCAGATACTTCGCCAGTTGCAGTGTTTCGCGCGCGTTCGCAAGTCCCATTACCTTGCGCACGTCGGCATGCACCATCACCATGCGTGCCGAAAGTCCTCGATCCAGATGAGCCTTCACCAGCGACCGGTAATAAAAAATTCCGGCGCCCACTCCCAGCCCTCCTATCAGCCCGAGCGTCGAAACTTCCCCTTTGCCATCCATCCAGAAAGGATAGCAAGCCGATACAGCCATTCGATTGTGGAATTCGATCAGGTGCAGTTGACTGGTTCGTCCCGATCTCAAAAATAGGGTTGAGGTTGGCCCATCTTCCCCCCAGAATGTGGTTACCCCGGCCTTGTCGCGTTTTTTGCGACAGGGCGGACGTCACTCCGAACGACTAGGCTCCGTGAGGCTCGGCGCGTTACTCGATCCCGGTCCTTTGATTCGTCATTCGGAAGTCATTCCAGAGCCGCTTGGTCTGCCTGTTCCAGCAGCGTCCGGTATTGGCGCAACAGCATGCGCCTCTCGTCATCAGTCGCTGCGGCTTTCAGCTTTGCGGTGAGTGCGGTCAGTTGCGCCACGATGTCGCCAAATGCTGAGGAGGTTTTGGGCTTCATAGCGCAGGGATTATGGCATGTTCTGCGCTCCTGTTCGATACCGTACATTCCGCACCACGTTCGTGCCATTCTCGCCGCGAAAAAGCGATTGCTGAACCTGACTTGCGCAGTTTAAGATTTTTACTAAGGTTTTCATCTGGCCATGTCAGAACCTCTCAAGCCTTGTCGTCCTTGGCGTGAGGTTGCTCAGGAGCTTGCGTACGAGCAAGACCCACGCCGAATCACCGAGCTTAGCGAAGAACTGAATCGCGCCCTCGAAGAACAGTGTTTCGATAACGGCAAGAAAAAATCTGCGTGAGATTTCTGGGCAGGACTCCGGGGCGAAACCCCCATGGCGACCCCGGAGCCCAGGGCGTGAAACGCAACTCGATTCTCCTCTTGATCTCAACTCGAGCGATAGGGCCAAGGTGCGCCACGTCCGCAGTCAACGGGAGGTTGGTTGAGGGCCACCCTTTCGCGGCGAGAAGTTTGAAAAGTCCGCCCAAGCCCTTGCCCTACATCTTATTTAACGTTCCAGTCTGATTTGCTACCCAGATGCTGGCACCGTCGAACGCCACTCCCTGGGGCAGGCCGCCCACCGGGAATGTGCGCTGCTGTGTGCCGTCACCCGCGTTGACGCGTGTGACCGTGCCACTCACGTTATTCGCCACCCAGATGTAGGTCCCATCGAAGGCCAGGCCGCGCGGTCCCTCCCCTACTGGAAAGATTCCTAGAAACGCTCCATCCAGGGCAATCTCACAAACAGCGTTGCTGTTCTGCAAGGTCACCCAAATATGTTTGCCATCGAACACCACACCCCAGGGTTGCTGGCCAACATTGAACTGTCCGAGAATCGCTCCGCCCGGCGAGAGCTTCATCACCGTGTCGCTGAATTCGTTTGCGACCCAGATGTTTGTGCCGTCAAAGGCGATGCCATTCGGATTATTCCCGGCGGCAAAGGTTCCCAGCAGGGCGCCATCGCGGGCGCTTATTTTGGTGACAGTGTTGTTGCCGAAGTCGGAGACCCAGATGTTGGCGCCGTCGAACGCCAGATTCGCCGGGTTCGCCCCCACGGGAAATGTGCCTAAAACGCTCCCGGTACTCGCCTGGAGCTTGGTGAGCGAATTTCCGTGGAAGTTGGAGACCCAGATGTTGGCGCCGTCAAACGCCACTCCAAACGGATTGATTCCAGCCGTTACGGTCCGAATCAACGCACCATCGCTCGCATTGATTTCCATGACATTGTTGGCGCTGTAATTCGCTACCCAGATATTTGCGCCGTCGAATGCCAAGCCTGACGATCCGGCCGCCGTAGTGAACTGCGTGACTTGATTGGCCGCATACCAGTGCAGGATGGCAATCTGATTCGGGTTCGGGGAGACCGCTCCCGTATCAGGATTGCCCAAGGGCATATTCTGGCTTGAGGCAAAGGAGCCAGATAAGAAGTAGGCAACAGCCGCGCAGAAAGAGATGAATCTGCGTTCCATAATCTTTATATCCGAAATGATTTATCGGAACCGTTTGCCGGCTAGGGGCTGGACCAAGCCTGAGGAAGCTTGATCGCGCGAATCATATAACGAAAAACCTTGCAGGAGAAGAGATTTTGGTGAGCTGCCGGATGCCCCGTCCCAGCTTCGGATAGGCGGGGATTTTCATCTTTACCCGGCAGACAAACTGCCCGGGGGCCACTCTTGTTGGTTCGAGTCCAGCTTCCGCCCCTTCTCATGTCATTCCGACACGCGACGCGGCGCCGAAAGAAGAGAGGTCGAGTCAGGAGGAAACTGCTTTTTTCAACTCACGACATATCGCAGGCTACACCACCCCGGTCGCGTCCTCTGCGACAGGGTGGATAGGTCCCGCCGACGATGGGATAGCCACCTTAGTTTCGAGGCTCAGTATCCTGTTCACCCCTATTTGGAAGCCGGTGAGGCATTCGCCGCAGCGGCGCACTGCGCCGCAAAGATCGGAGCTGACTTGAAAATAGAAGTGTCATCTGCCGGACCTTTGCTTGCTCCACCGGTTTGCACAAAAGTCAGGAAGTTCGCGAGCACCGTATTAATCGCCGTGACGCCTCCCTGATCGGTCGTTACGTTGGAATTAATCGTTGTAGTGAACGCGCCTAGCCCAGTCGTACCGCCTAGCGTGCTGTAAACCTTCGCATTCGCAATCGTCGCAGAGGCGCCAATCCCCGTAAATATCGCCGAGGCGCCAATCAATGCGAACCCAATCCACTTCCACGCCTTGACGTCCTTAGTGAATAATTGCGCGTCCGCGCCGCACTCGGTAGCAACCTCCACAATCGCCGCCTGAGCGCAAGCGTCGTTGATCGTAGTGCACTGCCCCTCAACCATTTTCCATCCCGCGGCGTTGCTTCGGTTCATCGCCGCCTTGTTCTTGTAGCTCCTTTCCTGCGCCTGCGGCAGCAAATGCGGACCTTGTGCAAACGCGTAGGCAGGAAAGGCCATTAGCAGTGCAAGAAGCAGGGCAAGCGGCGAGTTAAAGCAGGAACGGAAATGCATTTCCCACCTCCAATCGATCCGAGGCCCTCACAGATTTCCGGAAAGAGCGCCTGCTCTCGCTTGCAAGAGTCCGAGCATTAATGCCGGATCGCGGATGCGAGAGGGCTCAGAACACACCTGCAACTGTATTGGTCGTCACTGTTCAACTAACACTTTCCTGCCCATTCTGTCAGTGCGTTCAATCACATAAGCGGGTGAGTGTAACCGTGTCACTCTGAGCGAGGACGAGTGCGAGTCGAAAGCCTGCCCTGAGTGCAGTCGGAGGGAATCCCGCCTCCACCCCTACCCTCAAAGGGGAGCGCGAAGTCCGCGACGTAAGCCGGCCTTGTTGTTCCGACACACTAGCGAAGCGAGACAGGAGGAATCCCTACACGCTGAAAGAACAACGTCTGACCGAGGGTGCCCCATCCAAGCTCCGCTTGGTTGGGCGATGTTGCACGTCGCGAGTCCGACCGTCGGCATACGAGCATGGTTCCTCTGCACCAAAATGGTGTAAACTGGTGCTATGCCAACTCAAAAGCAAGTCCGTCGCAGCGTAACCCTTCCGGGTCAGGTCGCGCGGCAAGTGGAGCGCATCGCTAAACGTCGCCGCCTAAGCGACAATCGCGTCCTCGTCGAGCTCATCGAAGAAGGCATCGAAGCTCAGCGGCAAAAGGAAAAAGCGTTCTTTGAACTCGCGGAGAAGTTTCGCACGGCGGACGATCCCTCTCAAGTCAACCGCTTGGGTGACGAACTGGGGCGCCTCGTCTTCGGAGAGTAAATGCCGCAGATCGAAACCTGGTCGCGACTTCCGCCCCCTCTGCGCGACCATTTGATTGAGCGCATGCACGAACGCCATATCAGTCTGGAAGACCTAAACCAACTTCGCCTTTGGATCGAGTCAACGCCAAAGGTCCCGGAAGGCGTATGGTACAAGGACTTCGGCTCCTTCAAACTCTGCGGCGAGGGCAAATACCCCAAAACATTTCTTCGCGCTGGTCAACCAGCAGCCGGTGAGAAATTGTAGGCTGCGGGGCGGCCCGCTCAAGCCCGGTTTCGGCCTGAGGTGGGACAATCGCCTACAGAATGTACCGGCTCAAATCCTGATCCTTCACAATATCCGTCAGCATCTTCTTCACGTAATCGGCATCGACGGTGACGTGCTCGCCTTTTTTCTCCGGAGCGTCAAAGCTCAACTCATCCAATACTCGCTCCATGATCGTATGCAGCCGCCGCGCCCCGATGTTCTCGGTCGCTTCGTTCACCCGAAAAGCAAACTGCGCCACTTGTTCCAGCGACTCGGGAGTGAAGTCCAGTTTCACGCCTTCGGTTTCAAGCAGGGCAGTGTACTGCTTTACCAGCGACGATTTCGGCTCCGTCAGGATTCGCACAAAATCTTCCATAGTCAGAGACTGCAGTTCCACGCGAATCGGAAATCGCCCCTGCAACTCGGGAATCAGGTCGCTCGGCTTCGAAACGTGAAACGCCCCCGCCGCAATAAACAAAATGTGATCCGTCCGCACCATGCCGTAGCGTGTGTTCACCGTCGTCCCTTCCACGATCGGCAGAATATCCCGTTGCACGCCCTCTCGCGAAACGTCCGGCCCATGCCCGCCCTCGCGCCCGGCGATCTTGTCGATCTCATCCAGAAACACGATGCCCGCATTCTCCACTCGCTCGATTGCCACGCGCGTCACCTGATCCATATCGATCAGCCGCTGTTCTTCTTCCTGAATCAGGTATTCAAACGCCTCATCGACCTTCATCTTTCGCTTCTTCGTTCGTGCCCCAAAGATGTTGGGCAGCATGTCTTTGATATTGATGTCCATCTCTTCAACGCCTTGCGCCGTCATGATTTCGAAGGATGGAAAGTTCCGCTCGCGCACTTCGATCTCCACTTGCCGTTCGTCAAGTTTGCCTTCGCGCAATTGCTGGCGCAATTTCTCGCGCGTGCGCGAAGCAGATTCCGCCAGCGCCGTGCTGCCGTCGATCACTACCCCGCCGGCTGTCGTGCTCTCCACCGGGCGCGGTGCAGGCGATGGCGGCAGCAGAATATCCAGCAGCCGCTCTTCGGCGTTCAGTTCGGCCTTGTCGGAGACGTCTTCGAGCTTTTCTTCGCGAACATTTTCAATCGCGATCTCAACCAAATCGCGCACGATCGACTCGACATCCCGCCCGACATAACCGACTTCCGTGAACTTCGACGCCTCCACTTTCAGAAATGGAGAATTCGCCAGCTTCGCCAGCCGCCGCGCGATTTCTGTCTTGCCGACCCCCGTCGGCCCAATCATCAAAATATTCTTCGGCATAATTTCTTCGGCGAGTTCGGGGGTGAGCTTCTGCCGGCGGGTACGGTTGCGCAGCGCGATGGCGACGGCGCGCTTGGCGTCCTTTTGCCCGACGACGTGCTTGTCGAGTTCGGCGACGATCTCACGCGGCGTCAGCTCATCGAGCGCGAGCTGTTCTTCTTCGGCGGTGGAAGGTAGATAGATGGCCATATAAGTCAGTTATCAGCTGCTGGTTCGTAATTCACGTTGTGCTCCCGTCAGATCATGCCTGCAGGAACGACTCCGCGTTTAAACATGTCGAACCACACTTCGATGTCGTTGTCGCTATAGATTTTTAGTCTGCGCATGACTTCGCGCGCGAATTCGAGGCTGCCGAGGCCGCTTGCGGTAATGATGTTCCTATCGCAGACCGCCAACTCATCTACGTAGTACGCGTCATCGCAGTAGCCGGGGACCAGCGATTTCACGTACTGCTTCGCGTTGCTCGTGTGACGAATGCCGCGGGTGAGTCCCGTGCGAGCGATTTCCAATGTCGCGGCGCAGATCGCCCCGATCAAAACATTTTCGTCGTGCAAGCGGCGGAGCAACGCTTCAATCCGTTCATTCGATTTCTTCTCCCACATATCTCCGCCAGGCAGCATGAAAAAAGCCGTATCGGCCGGATCCACATTTTCGATAGTCACATCGGGAGAGATTTTCAACCCGGCCATCGAGATGACATGCTGCCCTGAAAATCCTACCGTCCTTACTTCGTGCTTGCCCGACTTCTTAATCTGGCAAAACGCGTGAGCAGGCTCCCAATCGGCGAAGCCATCGAAGACGAATAGATAAACTCTTGGCTTCATGTGAAAACGCAGAATAACTTAGGAACTAAGGTCCAGTTTTTGTTCTGAGCGATCCAGCTGAAGACTTGTGCACCGCGCGCAGCCATTCTTGAACCAGTGATGTTCTACAACTCTTCCACCGTTATCGCATCATTTGTATAGATGCACATTTTGCCGGCAATCTTCATGGCTTCTTCGGCGATCTGTCGCGCGCTCAGCTGCGTGTGCGCCGCCAGCGCCTGCGCGGCGGCCTGCGCAAAAGGGCCTCCGCTGCCGATGGCGGCCACTCCGCCATCCGGTTCGATGACATCTCCCTGGCCGCTGAGCAAATACGTCTGCTCCTTGTCGCAAACCAGCAGCAGCGCCTCCAGATGTCGCAGATATTTATCCGTGCGCCAGTCTTTTGAAAGCTCCACAGCGGCGCGTCCCAGGTTGCCGTGATATTGCTCGAGCTTGGCCTCGAAGCGGCTAAACAGCGTGAAGGCGTCGGCGGTCGAGCCGGCGAATCCGGCGAGAATCTTGTCGTTATAGAGGCGGCGAATTTTCTTTGCCGTGTGCTTAATCACAGATTCGCCCAGCGTGACCTGTCCGTCACCGGCGAGCACTACACTGCCGTTTCGCCGCACCGATAGAACTGTCGTGGAGCGTATCAGACGTTTCTGGGGCATGAGGACAATCTTTAATTATAGCCGGAGAATTGAATCAAGGACGAGCCTTGCCGTGGCCCTACGCCCATGTTGGCGCTCAAAAAGTCAAAATCCCCATCCACGCCAAAAAGGGCTTGGATGGGGCACCCGCGCTCGTGCTACTTGCCTGCGTAGGTTCGCGGCGAGCCAATGCCCGCGCACAAGTCCCAGCCGACCTTGCACTGCGGCGCGCCCTGCGTAATGTCGTAGAAATCTTCCGAGTATTCCGTCTGATTGGCGAGCTCGCTGTACATCCAGGTGAGCTGGTCGCCGCTGGATCGCTCTCGGGCGCCCGCGGCATTCACAATCCCGGCAAACGTAGGCGAGGCCCAACTGGTCCCTCCCACCCCGTACCAGCTGCCCTCGAGGTAAATCGGGGCGCAGCAGAAATCGGAAGCTACATCGGGATATCCGCGATGCGTTCCGACAATGCTCGCGATTCCGCTCTGGTAGCTCGGGATCGGCTCATACGGGCTGAGGTCCCCGCCTCCGCCGCCGTAAACTTCGCTGACAAAGTCTCCGTTGGCATTGCGGTTGAACGACGTTCCTCCCACCGACACTACGTT
>JASHNX010000112.1 GCA_030041415.1 Candidatus Sulfotelmatobacter sp. | reverse complement strand
GGATATAATGTTGCGACTTTTCGGAGGCTTCCGTATGGCGGATCCTTCACGGCTGTCCCTGCAGACTCGCGACGTCGGACGCGTCACTATCGTGCAGTGCAACGGAAGGATTGTGGCCGGTGGCGAAAGCGAATCGTTGCGCGCGCATGTCGCCTGGTTGCTGCGCGACCGCCATTCTATCGTGCTTCATCTCGGCGAGGTTGGCTTCATCGACAGCAGTGGCCTCGGCACCATCGTCCGCACCCTCACCAGCACCCGCCAGGCTCGCGGCGATCTCAAACTGTGCAACGTTCCCACCCATGTTCGCAAGGTGCTCGAGCTCTCCCACCTCACCAAACTCTTCGACACTCACGACTCCGAAGAAAGCGCGGTCGCCGCTTTTTACCAGCCTCGCGGCCGGAGCGAAGAGGCAGCGCACGCCAGTCGAACGATCCTGTGCGTCGACAAGAGTGCAGATGTGCTCGCCTATCTGCGCGAACTTCTGCGCCGCGCCGGTTACGACGTACACACTACCTGCCATTTGCGCGATGCGATGACCCTGACACGCGTTACAAAATTCGATCTGCTATTGGCAGGCCCGGAGCTTGGCGCTTCACCGGCAGCCCGAGAGGCCTTTTACGCAGCCTGTGCGAACCTAGTGGTTATCGAACTCGGCGGCGAATTTTCCACGCTGGATGCAGGCGAGGCCGGTTTGGGGCTGCTGAAGAAGATTGACGCTGTGATGAACGCAAAGAGCGCCTGACCCAGGCTCCAAAAAACTACAGCGCCAGCGCCGGAGGCCCATTCTCGCCACGGGCGGAGCGTCAGAATCCCAAGCAGGGTTCAGAACGAGGTCAATGCAGCAGAAAGGAGTTGCCGCTCCGGCATCTACGCGTTTTCCTTCTCCATCACCTTCGCATACGTCGTCAGCGCCAGCAGCGGGAAGTATTCGCGATAAAGGTGATACTTCAGATAGAAGACGCGCGGGAAGCCAGTGCCGGTGAAGAAAGCCTCGTCCCAGGAGCCATTTTCTTTTTGCGTCCGCAGCAAATAGGCAACACCGCGCGCAACCGAGTCGCTGCGAGTGTCTCCTGCGGCAAGCAAGCCGAGAATCGCCCACGCAGTTTGTGAGGGCGTGCTGTCACCCTGTCCGCGCAACGTAGGATCGTCGTAAGAGCCAACGGTCTCGCCCCAGCCACCGTCAGGATTCTGCACCATGCGAAGCCACTCGGCTCCCTGCTGAATGCAGGGCTCGTGGTTGTCGATACTCATGGCTTCGAGTCCGCGCAACACAAGACATGTGCCGTAGATGTAGTTCACACCCCATCGGCCGAACCAGCTGCCGTCAGGCTCCTGCTCGTCGCGAATGAATTGAATGGCGCGCCTGATGTCTTTGTGATTCTTGTCGTAGCCGTAGGCAGCGAACATCTCGAGCATCCGGCCGGTGATGTCGACGGTCGGCGGATCGAGCATGGCGTTATGATCGGCGAACGGAATGTGCTGGAAGACCATCTTGTCGTTGTCTTTGTCGAATGAGGCCCAGCCGCCATTCTTGCACTGCATGGAGAAAATCCAATCGATGGCCCGCTGCACGGATTCACGCTGATAACGGCCATTCGGATGCTCGACGCGGCTGAGCGCAAGGCAGACCATGCCGGTGTCATCGACATCGGGGTAAAACTCGTTGTTGAACTCGAAGTACCAACCGGCCGGCTTGCCCTTCGGATTCTTAATCTGCCAATCGCCAGGATTGCGAACCTGTTTCTGCAGAATCCAATCCGCGCACTTCACTAACCGCGGATCGTTGGCGGGAACTCCGGCTTCGCCAAGCGCGAAAAGCGCATAAGCCGTATCCCAGACCGGAGACATGCAGGGCTGCATGCGGAACGTGTCGGTTTCTTCAATACCCAGCTTTTCAAATTCGTCGAGCGCACGAATGACTTGCGGGTCGTCGAGCGAATATCCCTGGCAGCGCAGTGCAATGATGGCGTTCATCATTGAGGGATAAATCGCACCCAGGCCATCGCTCATTTCGAAGCGTTCAAGCATCCACTTTTCGGCTTTCCGGAGAGCGATCGATCTCAGCGGACGAACATGTACCGCTTCAAACCAATGAATCATGCGGTCGAGACACAGGAAGAAGTTCCGCCATGAAACAATCTTTTTTGACCAGCGCAAGTGCATGCGCGACTTCATCATGCCGCCGACAAATAGCTCTTCCACGCCCATTTCGCGCGGAATCTTCTTAAAAGGCTTCTTTGCATAGCAGATGGAGAGTGGGATTAGGATCGCGCGCGACCACGAAGAGATTTCATAGATATTGAACCAGAACCAGTTAGGAAAAAGAACGATCTCGGGCGGAATTGCCGGAACGGCGTAGTAGTCATATTGCCCAAAGAAACACAGATATATTTTCGTGAATGTATTAACTTCGGTGACGCCGCCGAGTTCGAGGATTTTCTTGCGCGCGCGCCGAAGAACCGGATGGTCTTTCTCGTAGCCCGCGAGCTTAAGCCCGAAATAAGCCTTCACCGAGGCACTGATGTTCGATGGTCCGGCCTCATAGATGCTCCAGCCGCCGTCTTCGTTCTGGTGCTGGATGATCCAGTTGGCGGCTTTTTGAAAGCGCTCAGGATTGCCCGTTCCGAGCAGCGTGTGGAGCAGGATGTAATCGCTTTCGAGCGTGGTGTCGGCTTCGAGTTCGCCGCACCAATAGCCCTGGTCATGCTGTTGCGAAAAAAGAAAATCGCGGGCCGCTCGGGTGGCCGCTCCAACTCGACTAAACAGGGCATCGATTTTCCCGAAGCGCAGTTGCGGATCGGATGCTATCTGAGGATCGGGGGAGTTAGTTTCCATTGTCTGTGGCTCCGTCAATCCGCCGTGGCGCCCGCCGGAGCGGCAGCGATAGCTTCGACAATCTCCGGCGGCAAACCGAAGCGCACGTTTTCTGGCATCACTTCGAGTTCCTGCACGTTGTCGAAACCTTTGGTGGATAAAAACTTCACGGTTTCCTCCACCAAACACTCCGGCGCCGATGCGCCAGCCGTTAAAGCTATCGTTTTTGCCCCGACGAGCCAATCGGGCTCAATGTCCTTGTAACTGTCGATGAGGTGCGAATTCGTGCCCAGATTTCGCGCCACTTCCACCAGTCGGTTCGAATTGGAACTATTCTCAGAACCGACGACCAGCAACAAATCAGCTTCCGAAGCAACATGCTTCACCGCAACCTGCCGATTTTCGGTGGCGTAACAGATATCCTGTGCGGCTGGCCCTTTGATGTTGGGAAACTTCAGTTTCAGCGCCGCGATGATGTCCTTGGTTTCGTCGAGACTCAGAGTCGTCTGAGTTAGGTACGCCACACGGTCCGGATCGGGTACGGAAAGCGACTTCACCTGCTCCGGATTGCCGACAACCTGCGTCACCAGCGGCGCTTCGCCCAGAGTGCCGATCACTTCGTCATGATCGCGGTGTCCGATCAGGATCAGCGAGTAGCCTTCCTTGGCGAACTTCACGGCTTCCACGTGAACTTTCGTCACAAGCGGACACGTGGCATCGACCACGCGGAGACCGCGGCGGCGGCTGTGCTCGCGGACTTCCGGAGAAACTCCGTGGGCGCTGTATATGACGCGCTCGCCATTGGGGACTTCGTCTTCGCTATCGACGAAAATGGCGCCCTTTGCACGCAGTTCATCGACCACAAAGCTGTTGTGTACGATTTCCTTGCGCACGTAAATCGGCGGCCCAAAGGCCTCAAGCGCGATGCGTACCACATCGATTGCGCGGACTACGCCTGCACAGAAGCCGCGAGGCTTGAGAAGAAGTAGAGTTTTTCCCTGAGTTCCTTGCAATACCGAACCCCCAATGGTGAGATATCCCCGACGCCCTGCAGGATGCACAAATCCCGCCCGAATAAGTACCACTAGAATACATGATCCGAAGGTCTTTGCCAGTAATCAGGCTAACGGATGGCATCTCTTTGGTCAACGTAAGATGCAGAAACCGCGAGGATTAGCAGCGAAGGGGAAGAAACTCAGGTTCATTGGCAGCCACGCATCGCTGAGGTTCCGGGCGAAGAAGTTCCTAGCCGTTCGCTTTGATCATCTGCTCGGCGTGCTTGCGGGAGGTCTCGGTCAACTTTGCCCCGCTCAACATGCGGGCGATCTCCTCGGTCCGCTCGTCGCCTGTGATCAGTCGGATGCTGGTGCGAGTCCTGCCATTCCGCTCTCTCTTCTCGATGACATAGTGATGATC
>JASHNX010000111.1 GCA_030041415.1 Candidatus Sulfotelmatobacter sp. | reverse complement strand
GGATACCGCGACAACGTTCCCGACATGCTGATGCAATCGAGCGGGCCGGTAAAAGCGATTGTGGGGCCGTGGGACCACACGTTTCCGAACGATGCGGGCTTTGGGCCCCAGATCGAGTGGCGGAATGAAGCGGTGCGATTTTTTGATCACTGGCTCAAGGGGCGCGACACCGGAGTGGAGAATGATCCGCGGCTGGTAATTTATATGCAGCATTGGCATCCGCCGGATCCGAATCTGGAGAATGTACCGGGCGAGTGGCGACGCGAAGATACATGGCCGCCGAAGAATGCGAAGGCATCCACGCTATTCATGCAGCCGAATCATTCGCTGGCGGAGACGGCCGCGACGAGCGATGTGCACCAACTGAAATATGTGCCGTCGATTGGGGTTGAGGCCGGGTTTTGGTGGGGCGAGTTGCTGAGCGATGTACGGCCTGTGGATGCGTTCAGTCTAGTCTATGATTCTGCGCCGCTGAAAGCAGATGTCACTATTTTGGGACGGCCACGCGCGTTCCTCCGAGCCTCGGCTTCGGCGCCGCTGGCCGATTGGTTTGCGCGGTTGTCGGATGTCGCGCGGGATGGGACGGTCACGCAGATTACGGGAGCAGGCATCAACGGCGCGCAGTCGGATTCGATGAGCGAGCCGAAAGATCTGGAGCCGGGGAAAATTTATCCGCTCGATATCGAAATGCATTTGACTTCGTGGGTTTTTCCAAAAGGACATCGAATTCGGGTAGCGATTTCGAATGGCTTATGGCCGATGATGCTGCCCACTCCGTATAACATGACGACTTCTTTGGAGCTGGGTGGTGTGGAAGGGTCGCGGATTGTTCTGCCAATTGTGCCGGAGCATGGCGAGGCTGCGCCGGCGTTTTCCCCGCCCGAGCCGAGTGAGGAGCGGAAAGACATCAAGACGGAAGGATTTCCATGGCCGGGCGAATGGACAGTGGATCGCGATGAGGCGCGGCACAAGACGACCGTGCATTGGAGCGGCAAAGATTCGAGCACCTTTCCGTGGGGAACGGAAAACGACTATGAGCATTTGACATACGACGCGGACGATGCGCATCCGGAAACGTGCTCCGTAAAGGGCGAGGCGGAATCCATATTTGCGCTAAAGGGCCGAACTCTAACCTGGCGGGGCCACTTGCTGGTGACCACCGATCAGACGAATTTCTATTACAAGTACACGCGCGAACTGCTGAAAGATGGCGTGATGTTTAAGACGAAAACTTGGCACGAGACCATTGTCAGGGATCATCAGTGAAAGTGCTTCGCCACTGCACTCCTCATCACTGTTGATGTCCAGGAGAAGCAGGATTTGGCGCAACCGCTGGAGGTGGGCTCGTAACCTTGGCGGTCGAAACGGGAGCTTTGTCTAGCATCGCTTGGAATGCCGCGATCTCTTCGCGCTGGCCCCATATCAACGGTTCAGTTTGGGTGTGGCAGTAATCGTCTGGAAATTCCCAGAACGGCTCTATCGTCACCCTCGTTATGCCATCGGCTTCTGCCAACGTATAAGACCATACCTTCTTCGTGGTCATACCCGGACATGCATTGGATGCCTCGAAAATCGCGCTCACGGCGGGCATCTGAGAGGGCATCGAGAAGCGGAATTGAAGTTGTTTGTCGGAATCGAGCGCGTACCCGAGGTTTAGATTCGCCTGGACGATCAGCGCCTTGATCGTTTGCGCAGACGCCTTGCTCGTAAATACATAGGGTCCGGGCTGAGCTTTTGATTTCTTATCTCGCGCCCCGGCCAAGGTCGTCATTGCCAAAATTAGGATCAGAACTCGTTTCATGGGGTCTACCTCTTTAGTGAACTCTAGCTGAGACGCACTCCAGCCGGTTAGTTACTGGAGTCATCTCGGGCAAAGCGGGGAGTGAGGGTGATCTTTGTTCTACGCGCGACAGGACAGGGGGATCCTCGGAAGGCAAGTTGCCTAAACGATGTCATTCCGGATCGCTGCGCGAACGGCCCCAACAACTTAGTCCGCTGCGGCGGTCGATTGCATCATCCCATTTTTCAAATCGGCCGCTAGGAGGCGGTGAAACAATTGCTCTCCGGCTTCGCGGCGCACGGACAAGCGTCCGGCGCGATAAGCGCGGGACTTCAGGCCGCGCTGCACGTCTTCGCAAATTCCCAAGTCTTCTTCCTGCACTCGATTGCCGACGTTCACGGATTGCTCGTTATATTCGCGCGCGGCTTCGCTGACATCTGCGAAATAGAAATCAAAAATCACGCGGCAGTGGTCGACGTCGATGGGGATGACGAGATTCGTATCCATGTATCCGGCGTAGCAATTGATCATGACGTTGGGATGCTGCCAGAAATACCAGGCGCGATCGCCCTTGCGCGTAGAACCTGTGGCCGCATCTTCCGTGGACGAGACCATGGGGCTCGACTGCAGGCAGTAACGGTCTTCATTTTCGATAGTGTACTGCTTGTAGTCGAGAACGGAGTTCAAACCCTTGTGAAGATGCGGCACGTGATATCCGCCGTCAAGGTAGTTATCGACGAAAACCTTCCAGTTGCATGCGATGTCGTAGGTGCGGCGGTCGAAGTAGTGAAGCTTCGAGATGCCAAGCGGCGCGACGCGTGGGACGAGGCCTCCAAGAAATTCGGTGAGCGAGTGCGCGGCGTTATCGAGATTGATGAAGACAAAGCACTCCCACGTTTCGACGCGAATGGGAACGAGGCCGTTTTGCGAGCGCTCGAAATTGTCGACACCATCGAATTCCGGCATTCCTTTCAGAGACCCGTCGAGGCCGTAATTCCATCCGTGATACGGACAGTGCAGAATCGAAGCAACACCGCACGGCTGTGTAACAACAGCGGCCGCGTGATGGCGGCATACGTTGTAGAAAGCCCGCAAAACGCCGTCATTGCCACGGACAACGACGATGGGTTCTCCGGCGACGATCGTTGAAATAAACTGTCCCGGGTTTTGCAGCTGCTCGGTGCGGCCGACGAGCTGCCAGGTTTTGCTGAAAACGTTGAGGCGCTCGAGCTCTGCGATGCGCGGATCGATACACCACGCAGCAGGAATGGTTGATGCGCGAGAGAGCGGTGCGTGATCGTCGTAGCCGGAAAGAATTTGTTCAATAGAGGACTGCATAATAGTTCTCGCTTTCATGATCGGTCTGACTTCCTGCATGGGTTGCTGTTCACATGCGTTCCATCGCCTACTGGAGAAAGCACAGGCCTTCGGGATGACACCGGGCAAAAGTGAGTTTAACCTCTAGCCTTTGCAGCTGCGTTCCCTCCGCTGACTTTCCTAAGCGCGGGGTGCGGGCGCACAGACACGGGATCCGCCGCACCGATCGCGCGCTGCAAGATCGATAAAAACTGCTGGATACGGGCTTCTTTCTTCTCCGGCAATTCGCCCTGGCGGCGAAACAACCCGGGGTCAAGTTCGGCAGTCAACAGCGCGTCCTGAAAGCGCTCGATGGTCCAGTCGAGAATGGAGACAATCATTTCAACGTCCATGTCGTCCCGCAACTCGCTGCGTTCCAAGCCGAAGCGCACGAACGCTACCGTACCGTAGGGATCTTCTGCCATAAGGAATCGATTGATCTCGCGCTTTAGCGCGAGATCGGTTCCGTAGTTGCCGAGCAGCGAGATGCGATACGGGATCCAGTCTTCGCGCAACAGATGCTCGGTACGCACGAGCCAGTACTGCAGCACCTGAAAAAATCCCACAGAGCGCACTTCCGCGGGAGCATCGAGATACTTTGGAAACGAGCGAACTGCGCGCTTGTAGACCTCAAAGAACAGTCCGTCTTTGCTGCCGAAGTGCTGAAAGATGGAACCTTTGGCGATGCCGAGCGCCGCTGCCATATCACCGACGCGGGCAGCATGATAGCCATTTTCTGCGAAGTGGTGCATGGCGATATCGATGATTCGCGAGCGTTTGGCCGCGGAGCGGGGACGCGAACTCATCTGGCCGAATCGCAGCAACTCGATTGAATTGGCGCCATTTCCCGTCATCAATGACCTCAAGTCACCGTAGCATATATGACAGTTTGTGAATTTTCAACTTCATTTTTTCGAATGTTTGGAGTACCGTGAGGCGTTCGATTTTACCAGAAATGACCACTAGTCAATAATGGTGAGAGCACATTCCGAAGGTATTTACGATGCGATTATAGTCGGCGGCGGCCACAACGGCCTCACTGCGGCCGACTATCTGGCGCGTGCAGGATTGTCAACACTGGTTTTAGAACGTCGGGAAATCGTCGGCGGATGCTGTGTCACCGAAGAGATCGCACCCGGCTGCCGTATTTCGACCACGTCGTACATCGCCAGCATGCTTCGACCGGAGGTCATTTCTGAGTTGCGACTGGCCGAGTACGGATTACGCATGATCCCTTGCGATCCGGCGATTCAGGTTCCGTTCCCGGATGGACACGTGGTCCCGTGGTGGGCGGACCGTGAAAAAGCAAAGGCCGAGTTCGCGAAGATTTCCACGAAAGATGCAGAGCGTTTCGTCGAGGTCGACGACCGATTGAAAAAGCTGGCGCGATATTTGCAGCCGTTCTTCATGGAGCCCCCGCCGGAGTTTGATGCGTCGTCGATCGCAGGTTGGACCGATCTGTTTCGCGCGGGCAAGCGATTTCGCGGAATCTCAAGCGCGGAGATCGCACAGCTGGTTTCGTTTCTGACCGGAAGTCTTGGAGAATTTCTCGATCATAATTACGAGTCAGCAAAAATGAAAACGATGTTCTTGGCGAACAACGTTTACGGAAAACATGGAGGACCGTATCAGCCGGGAACCGCGATCGGCTTGCTGTTTCATTTGCTCAGTGGTGGCGAGCATGAACTGCAGGGATTTTATGGGCACGTGATCGGAGGCATGGGGTCGATCACGCAGGCACTGGCTGCGGCCGGAAAACAATTGGGACTGGAGATTCGGACTTCTTCGCCAGTTGCGAAGATCGAGGTGCGGGAAGGACGGGCGAGCAGCGTAGTGCTGGAAGATGGAACGGAAATTCAAGCGCGAATGATTTTATCGAACTGTGACCCCAAGCGAACGTTTTTGAAAATGATTGACGAACGCGAGTTGCCGGAAGATTTCTTGTTTTCTGTGCGTGGCATCAAAATGGATGGGCCCTGCGCAAAAGTCAATTTCGTGCTGGCTGAAGAGCCGAGGTTTACCGGGACTTCACCGAAGGCAACCGCACTCGAAAGAACGTTCTACACGCTTGTAACCTCGCTCGAGTTCGCCGAGCGGTGCTACGACATCGCAAAGTTTGGGGAGATTCCGGAAGAGTTGTGGGTGGATTGCGTGGTTTCGTCGAATGCCGACGATTCTCTCGCGCCGGCAGGCAAGCACATCATGACGTGCTTCGTGCAGTATGTGCCGTACAAGCTGCGCGCAGGAAATTGGGATGAAAAACGCGAACTGCTGGGCGATCGAGTAGTGAAAAAGATTGCTGAATATGCTCCGAATGTGCCGGGCTCGATTGTCGCGCGCCAAGCGCTCACGCCGCTCGATCTGGAACGCACTTACGGATTGACCGAGGGAAATATTTTTCATGGCGATTTGCGGCTGGAGCAGCTTTTCTTTATGCGTCCGGTGGCAGGTTGGTCGCAGTATCGAACCCCGATTCGCGGTCTTTATTTGTGCGGTGCGGGAGCGCATCCCGGTGGAGGTGTAACCGGAGCGCCCGGACGCAATTGCGCTTTGCAGGCGTTGCGCGATTGGAAGAAGGGATGGTTTAAGCAGGCGGCATGAGGTGTGATTGACAACGAGGGCGTCTCAACCATGACGTAGCGAATAGCAGGCTCATCACCCGCGCCGCCCGCGCATTCAGAATGACAAGTTTTGGAGTAAATGGATTTCTCAATCAGGAGTGAACATGAAAAAGAAAGGCATTCTCGAGCGACTAAAAGAGGGTCCGGTGCTGGGCGATGGCGGATATCTGCTCGAACTGGAAAAGCGAGGCTGGGTACGCGCGGGTCCGTTTACCCCGGAGGTAGTGCTCACCCATCCCGAGGCTCTGCGCCAATTACACGTAGAGTTCCGCGAAGCCGGATCGGAGGTACTGCAGGCTCTGACTTTTTATGCCAGCCGCGACAAGCTGGCTACGGTCGGGCTCGAAAATAGTTTAGACGACCTCAATCGACAGGCCGTGCGCATCGCGCGCGAGGTTGCAGGCGATCGCTGCCTGGTTGCCGGAAATCTGAGTCTCACCTGGATGTACGAACCCGGCAGCCCTTCAGCCGCCGATCGCGTGCGAAAAACCTTTGACGAGCAACTCGCTGTGCAAATCGACGAAGGTGTTGATTTCATCATCGGAGAGACATTCTCCTATTTGGGCGAGGCTCTGCTCGCGGTCGAGCGCGGCAAAAAAACTGGATTGCCGACGATGGTCACAATCTGCTTCGAAAATAAGAATGAGACCACCGATGGCAAAAGTGCGGCCGATGCAGCCAAAGCACTGATCGACGCAGGCGCCGATATCGTTGGCATGAACTGCCTGCGTCCGCCGGAGCATATTCTTGGCCCAATGGAAGACATGCGACACGCCGTCTCCGGTTATCTTGCGTGCCAGCCGGTCGCCTATCGAACACCGAAGGCAAAGCCGGATTTCACGAGCCTGCCGGAATTTCCTTATGCGCTCGATCCGTTACAACTCACGCGCAAGGAAATGGCGGATTATGCGGTGCAGGCACGCGACATGGGAATCAACTTTATCGGCGCTTGCTGCGGCACCGTGGCCATGCACATCCGGGAGATGGCACGTGTGCTGGGGAAACTGCCAGAGGATTCGCGCATGTGGCAGAAGGGTGGAGCAAAACCCATGTCCGCGTATGAGTACTATGACCACGATAATTTGAAAGTCGGTAGCCGGAGCTAGATTCCAGCTGAAATTGCGGCTCACATAAAGAGCAGGCTCTGCGGAGAGCCTGCTCAGCTTTTTGTCTTCGCAATTTGGACATATGGCGTCTGACCAAAGCGGCCGCGTTAAGCGTCCGCGGTGCAATCCCGGGTTTGGGCGACGGTCAGCTGGCGCTGCGCAGCCGCGGCTCTTCCGCCCGAACCAGCGGTTCTTCCACCAAATGCTGGCTGAGGAACCACACCTGCAGTTCGTTGGTGCGAAGCACATCGCTCACGACCAGATCGTTAGTACCAGCGTCTCCGATTTTGCTGGACCGCTCGGCCAGCTCGCGGCAATGACCGATAATGACCTGGTGCGCATCGAGCAGTCGCGAGATCTGCACGGGTACTTCCTCTCTGCCCTTCGGCGGGCGCTCGATGCGCGTAGTCTCCGCCACGTCATGCGCCATGGCGATCGAAACTCCGCCCAGAAGCTGAATCCTTTCCGCGATTTGATCAACCAGTTCGACTTGTTCGTCAAAATGTTTGTCGAACAGCAAGTGCAGTTGGTAGAAGGTTGGACCTGACACCTGCCAATGCGACTTCTTGTATAGGTCGCGCAGAGTCGAGGTATCTGCTAGCAGCAGGTTGAGTTGTTCCGTCATCTCGAGGCGAACCGGTTCCTCGAGAACGAGAGGTAACATGTGGGAAACCGTGCCGTAGGCTTGAATTTCAGGAGCCCGCTGATGCAAACGAGGTTGAGCGTTAATTTTTTCCCGCTCGCTGGCTGGAGCTTTAGGGGCAACATCTTTCTTGGCCATAATGATTGTCTCCTTGCTACGTCATTCTAGAAGCGCAGCAGAGTCGTTAGATTTCGCTGTTCTTCGATGCGCCGAAGCGCGCTTTGGATGCGCCGGTGTCACCAAGCCGCACGCAACCGCGGGATAGGGGCCGGGCTGTGCACCTGCGCGGCCATTGACCCTTTCCGGCAGTCACGAAATAATAACTCAGCTTGGCATCGCAGCGTGGCGTGAAGCCAGTCGGGCATCACGGAAGCGAGGTAGATCATGAACGACTTCAACCGCAAGGTGGAAGACGCTTCAGCGCGCGTGAGCAAGACCGTCGCCGAAGCGGCCGAACGGATCGAACGCGAAATCCCCGAGTTCATCAAGTATCTGAACGACGAGGTGGTGCCCGCCGTGCGGCAGCATTCTACCAGGGCTCTGCGTATCGCTAGTTCGAAGCTCACCGAACTAGCCGATTACATGGAGCAGCAAAAAGCGGCGCGCAAGTGAGCGTGGGCGATTCCATTTTCGCGCAAGCGAGAATGCGCGATTCGGCATACGTCTGCTGTGCTCTTCTTGGCTTGTCTTTGCTCTCCAGCTGTGGACATCCCAAGCAGGCACAGGTAAGTGTGCCTGCTCCGCCTGAGGTTGCCCCGGAACCTCAATCGACCACCCCTCCTGCCGAGCCCCTCCCGAGCACTGAATCAACCGAAATAAAGAGTAGGCCTACTCATTCCGAACCATCTGAACCTGTCATTGCCGCCAACGCTCGTCCGCTCCAAACTGAGATTGGACGTGCAAGCTGGTACGGTCCGCCGTATAACAAGCGGCGTGGATCGAACGGTGAAATCTACAACATGCACGCCATGACCGCGGCTCACCGGACCCTGCCGCTCGGCTCGATCGTGCGCGTGACGAACCTGAGCACCGGCCAGCACGCTCTGGTCAGAATCACCGATCGCGGGCCGTTTATTCCCGGCAGAATTGTTGATCTCTCGCTGGCAGCAGCGAAAAAGCTCGATGTTTATTTGCCTGGAATAGCGGAAGTGAAACTGGAAGTGATGGAAACCCCGGTTCCGCTCAACAGTGGCGGCAAGTGGGCGGTACAGATCGGCGGATTCCCGCACGAAAAAACCGCCAACAAAATGGCGGATCATCTGCGGCGCCGGTACGGCACCGCGAAAGTGTTGAGCTTTCCCAGTCCTGCCGGAGACTGGTGGGTTCGAGTGCGTGTGCTCGATGACGATCGCGAACGCGCGCAGAAACTGGCTGCCGAAACTCATTCGCCCGATGGCGCAGTGTTCCTGGTAAGGCTCGACTGATTGCTGCTCCGACCGAACCGCGGTTGATTCAAAGGCTTGCATTTGATCTCGTGAATAGAGCGCACCGCGATTGAGGCTCCCCGCCGCGCAACTCTTTTTACAAGCCAAACTCCTCGGTGTTATCGTTTCCGCAGTATCATCTCGGAACCCAAAATGAGCGACGCCGCAAATAGTTGCCTGTTCTGCCGCATTCTTCGCGGCGAGATCCCTTCCAAAAAGATTTACGAAGACGATTACGTGTATGCATTCGAGGATATCGATCCCAAGGCGCCTACCCATGTGCTGGTGATTCCCAAGAAGCATTTTGCGGGTTTGAACCACGCGACGAAGGAGGATGCAGAACTGATAGGCCGCTGCCATCTGGCGGCTGCTGAAATCGCAAGACGCCGCGACATCGAAAAGGGGTATCGAACGGTCCTGAATGTCGGGCCGGAATCAGGCCAGTCTGTCTTCCATCTGCACGTTCACCTGATCGGCGGAAGAAAGCTTAGCTGGCCGCCGGGGTAGCGACAACGCAGTGCGTTTACTGCACCGCCGGATTTTCCTCTTCCGGCGCGCCGTGCCGGCGCAGCAACTGCGGAAGGTTCTGCGAGAACGCCGAGCGGGGCAGAACCATGTCACAGCCAACTTCGTGCGCTTTCTGCTTCAAGTCGCCCTGCACGTGGGAAAGAAATCCGATAATCGAAGTTCCCTTCTTCAGTTTCGACTTCAACTTGGGGATGAGCGTCAGCGGCTTCGCATTGGCGTTGTTGAGATCGAAAATGATCAGCGAGGGTTTCTCGTCGTTATTGCCGTTCTGCAGAATGCGATCGGCAAGGTCGTTATCATTCTTGGCGAATTCGACTTTCACGTTCAGCTTGCGCGCGGTCTCCTGAATTTTCGTCGCGAAGAAAAGGTCTTCGACAAAAGCAAAAATCCGCGAAGCTGCGTCTTCGCGCGCCGGCAAAGGTTCGGGATCGGCGGCTGCAAATGGTGCAGCAAATCCTCCACGACCGCCGCGACGTCCGCCTTGTCCGTTATTGCCTCCCGCTAGAGCCGCCCGGTAACTGTGATCCATGGGAGCCGTGTAGATGCCGTCCTGATTATGGCGCGCCTGTGCTGCACCTTGCCTCTGCCCGCGCTGGTTGTTCTGCCGGCGTCCGCGACGCCGCCGTCGTCCTCCCCCGCCTCCGGTGGATCTTCCTGGTCCTGCGTTCATAGTCCTCTCATGCCTGCTGCTCGGGATCTTTCCCACAGCAGTGTTGTAAATTTCTGCAATTCAAGCTTTCCCCATGTGATTCCGCCCGCTGCAACGAATCTCGGCTTTCTGCGCCACGTCGCGGGTATCCGGATGATTTCGGACCTATCGCCGCAAATAGCAATTTCGTTCGAGGAGCATGGACTTATTCCATGCACACTAAGCT
This sequence comes from Candidatus Sulfotelmatobacter sp., assembly GCA_030041415.1. GTDB lineage: Bacteria > Acidobacteriota > Terriglobia > Terriglobales > Acidobacteriaceae > Sulfotelmatobacter. The sequence continues at coordinate 901 of JASHNX010000111.1, read as the reverse complement.
GGGGGCCAGAGCCGTCGCTAGTGAAACCGCGATTCTCCGCTAACCGATGAAGCAAACTCGCACTGTGCGAAAAAACCTAAATGATCCGTATCAGTTTCCGTTGATCCGCTACCGGAATCCGTCGCGCCGCCGGGAACCGCCTGGAGCGCGGAAGGCCTGCGCGGGAACGAGGCCAATGAGAACAGCTTAATCGTAACCCGCATCCGGCTTGGCGCGCAAGGGGCAAGTCGAGCTGGTTTTGCACAGCAGGACGTGACCTCCGGGAACTGAATCCCGCCTTTTAGATGCGGAGGTACGCCAATTTGCGCAAAAGAGCGCCCTTAGCTGGAAGCTGATTCTGCCTACTGATTGCTAGAGACGCTCAAGGTAATCGTCACCGAGCCTGTGAGCGGTTTCGCTCCCCCCGTCGTTGCATTGATGGTGACGGAATAATTCCCCGGCGGAGTTCCACCACTCGGAAGACTGTTGGACCCGGTGTTGCTACTGCCGCCGCAGGAACCAAGCCAGAGCGTAGAGAATCCGAGAACGAGGATCAGGCTCAGCATTCGCAAACCGCGCGAGCGCGAGCGAACGAAGAATAATCCGAAAATTCCAGGAAGCAGCGCAGCGTAGAAAATACGGCTTCGGCCAAACGGAGATTCTAGTTTCGAAGTCACCGGCGAGGTCACCAGATTCACCGTCACCGAGGTTGCATTCGTTGGCTGAGCATTGCCCTGGGGTTGGCAAGAGATTTCAGCACTGGCCGCGATTCCCGAACAGCTATACGTCAGCGGTAGAACGGTTGTGTTGTTGCTGCTGTTGACGAATCCGTTCTTGCCGGTAACTGCCAGCTGGATGCTCGCTGTCCCTCCGACCCCAACTGTGTAGGTCGCCCCCTTCGTGGATGACAGGCTGAAACTCT
>JASHNX010000110.1 GCA_030041415.1 Candidatus Sulfotelmatobacter sp. | reverse complement strand
ACTGCTGCGCGGATTTCAAATCGTAGGGATAGAGTTTCTTCGGCTGGACGTAATAATCCGGATTCGAATACCCCGCGTTCTTCGCCATCCGGACTTTTTGCGCCGCCAAGTAATCCTCGTGGCGCTGATAGAGAATGTAAGCAGCGCGCACGCCTACCGCGATCAATGCCAGTGCCAGCGCGATCTGAATTCGCTTTCTTGCCTGTTCGCTTACCATGTGCAAACTCTATCAGAAGATGGCACCGATTCGATTCGGCGTCGATGGACGACGATAATCGGCCGAACAGCGGATGGACCGAACAATTGAATTCGCATTCGCCGGAGCTGCATCCAATGATTACGCGCTAAACTGATTGAGGTCCACGATTCAGGCTCGAATCAAAATGCGGTCAGCGCTGAACAAAGCAATTCCAGATACTCGGCGCAAAGGATAACGAATGCCGACTCTAACCGAACAGGATGTTCTGAACGCGCTCAGAAGCTGCTATGACCCCGAGATCCCGGTCAACATCGTCGACCTCGGTCTTATTTATGGTGTGAGGTTCTCGCCGGCAGCGGACGAAAAACAAGACGTAACGGTCGACATGACTCTCACGGCGCAAGGATGTCCCGAGCATGTCAACATCAGCGCGCAGGTGAAATCACGGCTCGAGCAGTTGCCTGGCATTCGCAGCGCGAGCGTTAACGTCGTTTGGACTCCCGCCTGGACCCCCGAGCGCCTCAGCCCCGACGCACGCCGACAACTCGGAATTGAGTAAGCTTCCCCTTTTACTACACTCCGAATTCGCCCCAATCAAGCGAAGCTTGATCGGCGATCCGCCGGCCGGCGCGCTCGGCCATCTCCATCACTTTCATGCCGCCTTCAAAATAATCGGGCAGGGATCTCCGCACCCGATCGAACTTCTCTGGATACTCGGCTGCCAGCACCGCCAAACCGACCCCAGTTGCCAGCACTCCGGCAGCATATCTGCTCTTCAGGAATAAGACTGTCGCAGCCCCAATGGAGCCCGCCACTACCGCTTTCTTCCACGCTTCCATATTTCTCCTGCGAAATTTCACTGCCATTTTACTCCCTGATCGAATGAATCACTCTCATTCGGATGCCGCTTCGGAGTGCAATGTTGTCGACCGTGTCATTCCACGGAAGAACTTGTCCTTGACAGCCCGATCATCGTTCGGTAGCATTATGGAACCGACCGACCGGTCGGTTTTTAGCAATTGTACAGATTCTGAGGAGGAGCTTCCCCGTGGCTACCATTTTCTATGAGCAAGACGCCAATCCCGATGCCCTGAAGGGCAAAACCATCGCGATCCTAGGCTACGGCAGCCAGGGGCATGCCCAAGCGCAGAACCTGCGCGACAGCGGCTGCAAGGTGATTGTCGGCCTGGAGCCGAACCGTCCGAGCGCGCAGCAGGCGCGGGCAGATGGCATGGTGGTCGCGGCTCCGGATGAGGCGGCAAAGCGCGCCGACTGGATTCACGTGCTCACGCCGGATGAGACTCAGGCAGCGGTATATGAAAAGTACATTCAGCCGTATCTACACCCGGGAAAGATTCTGGGTTTCTCGCACGGCTTCAGCATTCATTTCAAAACCATCGTCCCCCCAAAAGATGTCGACGTCGTGATGATTGCGCCCAAGTCTCCGGGGCATTTGCTCCGGCGCGTGTATGCCGAAGGACGCGGAGTTCCGTCGTTGCTCGCGATTCAGCAAGATGCCAGCGGGCGGGCGCACGAATTCGCTCTGGCCTACGCCCACGGAATCGGATCGACTCGCGCCGGCGTGCTGCAAACTACCTTCAAAGAAGAAACCGAAAGCGATCTTTTCGGCGAGCAGGCCGTGCTTTGCGGAGGATTGACCTCGCTTATTAAGAAAGGATTCGAGACGCTGGTCGAAGCGGGCTATGCGCCTGAGATCGCATACTTCGAGTGCCTGCACGAGATGAAGCTGATCGTCGACCTGATCTACGAAGGCGGCCTGGGTCGCATGCGGTATTCGATCTCGAACACGGCTGAGTACGGCGACCTGACCCGCGGTGAAAAAGTTGTTGGTGATGCGACGCGGGCAGCAATGAAGAAAATCCTTGCCGATATTCAGGATGGCTCGTTCGCTCGCGAATGGATCAAGGAAAACAAAGACGGCGGGTACAACTTTGCAGCCATGCGGGAGAGTGAGCAGCGGCACCCGATCGAGATTATCGGAGCGCAGTTGCGGGGCATGATGAGCTGGCTCCCCGGACAGGCGAAAAAGTCGTCTGAGAAGGCGGCGGAGAAATCGAAGGAGACCGTTCCGCAGGCAGTGAACGCGTAGACGCTCAGTTGTCATCCGGAGCGAAGTTTTGATTCACAATTGCAGCGCAGTCGACGGATCTCTATAACCAATGCTTAAAGGCGCCGAAATCGTTTTGCAGTGCATGCGAGCCGAAGGGGTCGACCTGGTGTTCGGCTACCCTGGCGGCGCGATCATGCCTTTGTACGACGCACTCGATGGCAGCGGCGTGCGGCATGTGCTCACTCGCCACGAGCAAGGGGCGGTATTTGCTGCCGAAGGCTACGCCCGCGTGACTGGAAAAGTCGGCGTGGCCATGGCAACGAGCGGACCGGGCGCGACGAACCTTGTAACCGGCATCGCAGACGCCAAGATGGATTCCGTTCCGCTAGTCTGCATTACAGGCCAGGTTCGTACGGCAATGATCGGCACGGACGCATTCCAGGAAACTGACGTCTTCGGTGTCACTTTGTCGCTGACGAAATGGAGCCGGTTGGTACGCACGATCGACGAGATCCCCGAGGTGATTGCCGAAGGATTTTACTGGGCGCGCAGCGGGCGGCCGGGACCGGTTGTGATCGACATTCCCACCGACATTTTGAAAGCCAAAAAAGAATTCTCCGGTCCGGTGAAGTTCGCTCCACACGCCCGCCCTTGCGATGCTCACGCCGATGGGGCATTCAGTGACACGATTGTTGCCTTGCTGCAGCGGGCTGCGCGGCCGGTTGCCCTGGTGGGCGCTGGTGCGAAGCTTTCGGGGGCTGTTCCAGAACTGCGTCAGCTTCTTGATCATTTGAATATCCCTACATTCGCCACCGTGCATGGGCTCGGGGCGGTTCCTCCGGAATCCCCTTATTACCTGGGCATGGTTGGCATGCACGGCACGCGGGCGGCGAATACCGCTTTACATGAAACCGATTTGCTGCTGGTTTTTGGAGCGCGGCTGGATGACCGCGTCACCGGAGATCCCACGCGGTTCGCGCCTCACGCGAAGATCGTTCACTTCGAAATTGATCCAGCGCAACTGGATCGAGTCCGCGCCTGCGAAGTTCCCGTAATCGGGAATCTCGCCGATACGATTCCATCTTTCCATGCGGAACTGAAGCGCTCTTCCCTGCCCGATTGGAGCGCGTGGCGCGGTGTTGCCTGTGGCGCCGACCGTGCCGAACCAGATCCGCGCGGCTTGGCGCAGCCCACCATGCGTTTTCTCGACGAGCTTTTCGGCCGTTTGCCGGAAGACAGCGTAGTCATCGCCGATGTGGGGCAGCACCAGATGTGGGCAGCACAGCGCTATCGATCGTCTTCTCCGCGCGGATTCATCACTTCGGGCGGTCTGGGAGCCATGGGCTTTGCTCTTCCGGCCGCAGTCGGCGTGCAATTGGCGAAGCCCCAAACATGCGTGCTTTGCGTCTCCGGCGATGGCGGGTTCCAGATGAACATCCAGGAACTGGCTACGGTTCACCGTCTCGGGCTGCCGATCAAGATGGTCATCGTCGACAACAAATATCTGGGTATGGTGCGGCAATGGCAGCAGCTGTTTTACGAACGCAATTATGCCGAGACCGATTTAAGCGACAACCCGGATTTTGTGGAGATCGCCAAAGCTTACAAAATCCATGGCTCCAGGCTCAATGAGACGGCTATGGAGGAGTTTCCCGTGTCGGCGAAAACAGGAGATTTGATCGAAAGTTTCCTGCGCTCGCCGGAGCCGGAGCTGCTGGTGTTCGATTGCCATCCCGAAGCGAACGTCTATCCGATGGTTCCGGCTGGCGCGGCGCTTTCCGAGATGGTGTTTGAAGACAAATAGAAAAGCTTGAGTGATTGTGTGATCGGGCGATTTTGCGATCGGAAAGCCAAAGCAGCCGGCTGGTTTTCCAATGACCTGATGACTCAATCACTCAATCGCCAACTTTGTTTGGGAGAACGGCTATGCAAGTCTTCTACATTCGCTACCGCAATTCGCAAGGCACACTGATGCGCATTCTCAACGCGGTTTCGCGCCGGGGACTCGACCTCAGCACCGTGAACGCCGAGTATTCCGGGCAGGACCACGTTGCCACGATGCTGCTCGATGTAACTCAAAAGCAAATCGGCCAGCTGTATCGCGAGTGGTACGCGATTGTGGATGTAACCGAGGTCCGCTCTACGGCCGCACGGGGGCACGAAGACGCGGCATGGGCCCATCATCCGCCGGCCTCAGAAACCGTGGCGCAGCAAGCGGCGCGCGCAGCATTGGCGTAGCTATTTGGCGAAGATCCGTTTTGGTTGTGCATGTGTCAGCAGCATGAACGCTCCCTGGGTAAGCGTCATGCAATTGGGGAATTTGCGCTTGGATTGCACTGGTCTCCTGGCCAATCCTCCAGCGCAGGTTCCCCGTTTTTCTGGCCACAGTTCCCTAACCATTTTGTTTTCGTACTTATGGTCGGACTTGTGCCGGCCGCCAGATTTCTCCCGCCCGGTTCGCGTCGCTTCGTTCCTGTCAGTCGTCTCGCCGAAGGCCACGCCGAATTGGCTTCTGATATAACGTCTGCGTAACGATAAGAGGAGTTCATCGCAATCATGGATCTCAAACATCGCAGTCGTGGGATCACCGAGGGGCGCGACCGCGCACCGGCCCGTTCCATGTTCAAGGCGATCGGTTTCACCGACGCCGATTTGCGCAAGCCCCTGATCGGCGTGGCCAATACCTGGATTGAGACCATGCCCTGTAACTTTCACCTGCGGCGGCTCTCCGCGAAAGTGAAAGAAGGCATTCGCGCCGCGGGAGGCACGCCGATGGAATTCAACACCATTGCAATTTCCGACGGCGAAACCATGGGCACCGAGGGCATGCGTGCTTCGCTGGTGAGCCGCGAGTTAATTGCGGATTCGATCGAACTGGTTTGCCGGGGGCAGTTATTCGATGCAGTGGTTTGCGTTGTTGGGTGCGACAAAACGATTCCCGCGGCTGCGATGGCGTTGGCGCGCATGGATCTTCCCGGGCTTGTTCTCTACGGTGGGACGATCGCGCCGGGCAACTACAAAGGAAAAGACGTCACGATTCAGGATGTCTTTGAAGCTGTAGGCGCGAACGCCGCGGGAAAAATCTCTGATCAGGAACTGCACGATCTTGAAGATGTCGCCTGCCCAGGAGCTGGCGCCTGCGGCGGACAGTACACGGCCAACACCATGTCGACCGTGATGGAGATGATCGGGCTTTCTCCCATGGGTTTCAACAGCGTGCCGGCGATGGACGCGAGGAAGGATCAGGTCGCGTTCGACTGCGGCAAAGTCTTGATGAATGCTTTGCAGAAAGCAATCCGCCCGCGGGAGATTTTGACGCGCGATGCGTTCGAAAATGCCATTGCATCAGTGGCCGCAACAGGCGGATCGACCAACTCAGTTCTGCATCTGCTAGCGATCGCGCGCGAAGCAGGAGTCGATTTGCAGATCGATGACTTCCAGAAAGTGAGCGAACGCACTCCCCTGCTCGCGGATTTGAAACCTTCCGGCCGGTTCGTTGCCGCCGATATGCATCGTGCCGGCGGAGTGCGATTGCTGGCGCAGCGGCTACTGCGCGGAAATCTTCTTCACGGCGAAGCTAAGACCGTGACCGGATTTTCTCTGCGAGAAGAGTGCGAGAATGCCGTCGAAACTCCAGATCAGGAAGTGATTGCGCCTCTTGAAAAACCGCTGAAGAAAACCGGCGGGCTGGTCATCCTGAAAGGAAACATCGCGCCCGAAGGTTGCGTGGCGAAGATCAGCGGACATGAGAGGCTGGAGCAGCGGGGCCCGGCTCGGGTTTTTGAATCGGAAGAAGAAGCAATGGCCGCCGTGACTGGAAAAAAGATCAAGGCTGGAGACGTTGTCGTGATCCGCAACGAGGGACCAAAAGGCGGCCCCGGCATGAGAGAAATGCTCAGCGTTACCGGCGCACTCGTAGGGGAAGGATTAGGATCAGTCGTGGCGCTGTTGACCGACGGCCGCTTCAGCGGCGCAACTCACGGACTAATGGCCGGGCACGTTTCACCGGAAGCCGCGCTGGGCGGCCCGATCGCCGCGGTGCGCGATGGCGACATGATTCGCTTCGATGTGCGCGAGCGTGTGCTCGAAGTGGAACTTAGCGCCGAAGAGCTGCAGAAACGAATGCAAGAATGGAAATCGCCAAAACCGCGTTATGCCACCGGAGTGTTTGCCAAGTATGCGGCTTTAGTTTCTTCGGCATCCCAGGGCGCAGTGACGGTCGCGCCGAAGTAAGGCAGGTTCAATACTTCCTCAGAACTCCAATCACTCGGCCCTGCACCTCAACCGAAGCAGCTGGAACGATGATGGGCTTCATGGTCGCGTTCGAAGGTTGCAAGCGAATATTGTCGCCTTCCCGATAAAAGCGCTTCAGCGTGGCATCGTCTTTATCGACCACGGCAACAACAATGTCGCCGTTGTGCGCCGTCTTCAATTTCTCCACCAGAACGTAGTCGCCATCGAGAATGGCCTCGTCCTGCATGGAATCGCCACGCACCTCCAGCACAAACACTTCTTTCGAGCGCACAAAGTCGGCGAGGGAAATCGTCTCCTGGGTCTGCACGGCTTCAATCGGCTGGCCCGCGGCAATGCGTCCTAGCAAGGGCAAAACCACTGCCGTATTCACATTCATCGATTGCTTGAGGCGGCCTTTGGGCGGCAGCAGGTCGATCGAGCGGCTGCGGTTGTAGTCGCGCGTGAGCAGGCCTTTTTTCTCGAGATTCGTGATGTGCTTGTGCACGGTG
>JASHNX010000109.1 GCA_030041415.1 Candidatus Sulfotelmatobacter sp. | reverse complement strand
CTTTCTTCATCCCGTCCTTCGCTCTCGAGTCGGGAATATCCACAGATGCTTTCTTGTCCTTGTCATAGATGATCGCGCCTTCGGGAATCTGCAGCACATTATGATGCTCTTCGAGAATTATCTCGGCGTTGGCTGTCATCTCAGCTTTCAGCTCTCCGCCGGGGTTCTGTATCGAAACCCGAACTTCAAAAGTCGTGACGTTATCCTTCTCCACGCCCATGGGAGAAATTTTGGTCACTTTTCCGTAGAACGTCTTATCTTTAAACGATTCCACCTTGATCCGCGCTGGCTGTCCGAGATAGACCTTGCCGATATCGCTTTCGTCGACCTTGCCTTTTACATAGACCTCGCTGGTGTCGCCGAGAGTCATGACCAGCGTGGCGGAAGAACCGAGCACGAGAATGGAGCTGACCGCGTCGCCCATCTCCACATCCCGCGAAAGAACAATGCCGTCAATCGGAGAGACGATATCGGTATAGCTCAGCTGCTCTTCCAGTTGTTTGAGATTCGCCTGGTCTTCCGAGACCTGCGCTTGCGCCTGGGCGATCTTTGCCTTCAAAACTGTAACTTGCGCTTTCGCGACATTCTGCTTGTTCAAGGCCAACTGGTAGTTCTTGTCGGCATCGTCCAGACTCGATTCCGAAACCACTCCGTCTTTCGCCATGCCCAGCGCGCGGTCGTAGGCTCGCTTCAGCAAAGGAACGTCGGGGCCCTCCGCGTCGACCCTGGCGCGCTCATAATCAGCCTGGGTGCTCTTCAAATTAGCTTCGGCAGCTTCCAATGCGGCACGAGACTGGTCGACCTGCGCTTCGATCTCCACCTTGTCGAGTTGCGCAAGCAACTGACCTTTCTTCACCTTGTCGCCGTAGTCCACGAGAAGCTTTTTGACGATGCCGCTGGCTTTCGACTTAACCTCGACTTTGATGATCGGGGTAACCTTACCGGTCGCTACCACACTCTTGGCCAGGTCGCCTTTTTCCACCTTGGCCAGCTTTGAAGGATCGATCTTGGTGCCGCCCCGGGTGGCGGCGAAAAGCCCGATCGCGATGACCAGCACGATGCCGACCCCAACCAGTGCATAGATGTATCCTCGACGACGCTTCTTGCGACCGTTTCCATTTCCATTCATGATTGCCTCCCGCAAATGCGCCAGGAATATGCCCTTCTGCGCCTTCCTTAAGGTCTTTACGCAGCCGGGGCTGCCTTTGTTCCCTGATTTCGAATGGGTTCTAAAGCTGACGAATCTGAAGACTCTATGGATGAATGATTAAGCTGACCAGCAGCCGACTGAAATCGCTGCCATTCACTTAGACCCGGCGCGCTCCCAAATGGTTAGCTTTGAAAACGGATTTTTCGTTTCACCAGCGCTTTCGTTCAAGAGAACCAGACGCAACCAATTTCGGGGGAAATAGCCTTCGATGGTTTCTACTCCATTGCCCGTCGATGATAGCAACCGCCTTTCAAATGTTAGAATTAGCCATCCATGATCGCCTTTGTGCTGCTCCGGGTGCTACTTATCCTTCTCCTGGTGGCAGCCAATGCGTTTTTCGCCGCGGCAGAGTTTGCGCTAGTCAGCATTCGTGACACGCGCATCCAGCAACTCATCGCTTCCGGGCGTACCGGCGCGCGTGTCGTCCAACGCCTGCATCAGCACCTCGATGAGGTCGTCAACGGGGTGCAGTTGGGCATCACGATGGTCAGCCTAACTCTGGGTTGGATTGGCGAGCCGATGGTCGCCAGTCTGGTCGGGAACCTCCGATTCTTGCAGAAAGTGCCTCACGCCGCCATCTATGCCCATGGCGTGGCCATTGCCATCGCCTTCAGTCTGATCACCTACCTGCACGTTTTGCTCGGAGAACTCGTGCCCAAGACACTTGCTCTTCAGCGCGCGGAGCAGATCGCACTCGCTGTCGCGGCACCCATGGAAGCATTTCTCACCCTGACGCGGCCGGTACTCTATTTTATGCGCCAGTCAGGCAGCCTGGTGTTGCGTCTTTTCGGGGCCCACGAAACCCGCCGTGGAGGCGCCGTTCATTCGCCCGACGAGCTCAAGCTTATCGTTACTGCCAGCCGCCAGCTAGGCGCGATCCCAGAGTCGCAGGAAGAGATGATCCACAACGCTATCGAGCTCGATAACATCACGGTTCGTGAAGTGATGGTCCCTCGTCCAGATATTTTTTCTCTGCCTTCGGATCTTACTCTCGATGTCGCCTTGAACCACGTTGTCGAAGGCCAGCATTCCCGGATCCCGGTTTACGATCCTCAGCGCGGTCCAGAGAACATCGTTGGAGTTCTCTACTACAAAGAACTGGTTCGCTGGGTTCGCTTGAGGTTGGAGAATCTTGGCCAGCCTTTGGCCGCACGGATAGCGCGTATGCAAATCAGCCAGATCATGCACGATGTTTTGGTAGTGCCCGAAACGAAGCCGCTCTCAGAACTCCTCGCCGAATTCAAAGATCGACGCCGTCATCTGGCCGTAGTGGTGGACGAGTTCGGCTCAACCGCCGGTGTGATAACGGTCGAAGATGTTCTTGAACAGCTGGTCGGCGATATCGAAGACGAATTCGATATCTCACCGCCGCAGCCCGTGCTGAGCGACGAATCCGTACAGATTCTCGACGGATCGGAAAGCATTCGCGATCTGGAAACGCAGCATGGCCTGCTTCTGCCCCGTGACGCTGGTTTCGAGACCTTGGCGGGGTTCGTGCTTGCACGGCTGCAACGAATTCCGTATCTCGGCGAGTCGTTCGAGTATGAGGGCCATCGTTACACGGTCGAAGAAATGGACCGTCACCGCATCGCGAAGGTGAAGATCGAGAAAACTGAGCACCCTGAAAGCAAAGCCGAAAGTGCCCGGCAAGCAGGAGACTAGGAAACGATTTACCGCCGCCCTCGGCTGTCGATCCGCTGAGGCGTTTTCATTCCCAAAGCGAACGCGGTGCGGAGCGGAGCACGTTAGAGTTTCGAAGTTTGCGAACAATCTTCATGCGTCTGCTACTTCAACGTCTCCTCTATACGCTCCCGGTCATCTGGCTGGTAGTCTCGCTTGTCTTTCTGCTGATCCATCTTGTTCCCGGGGACCCCATCCAGTTGATGCTCGGCGAAGGTGCGCCCGCGGCCGATCTCGCCGCCACGCGCCACGCTTTTGGCCTCGATGCCCCGCTCGGCGCGCAATACCTTCACTACTGGAAAGGGGTTCTGCATGGTGATCTCGGACCATCCTTCCGTTACAACCAGAGCGTCACGCACCTCCTTGCGCAGCGTTACCCCTACACCTTGCAGCTCACGCTGGCTTCGCTTTTGGTGGCGATTGTTCTTTCGATACCCGCCGGGGTGAGGTCGGCGCGTCGCCGCAATCGCTGGGATGACCGATTCCTTTCGGTCGTTAGCTTGTTCGGCTTGTCATTTCCCAACTTTGCGCTTGGGCCGATTCTGATTTTGTTATTTGCCATCAAACTCGGATGGTTGCCCGTCTCCGGGGCGGGCTCGATCGCGAACCTCGTGCTGCCTGCCATCACCATGGGCGGTGCGCTCGCGGCCATTCTCACGCGCATGGTGCGCACCTCGATGCTGGAAGAGCTCAGCCAGGATTACATCCGCACAGCCCGGGCCAAAGGCTTGCCTGAGCGAACCGTAGTTTATCGGCACGCGTTGCGGAACGCCATGATTCCAATTGTGACGGTTCTCGGCCTGCAATTCGGGGCGTTGCTTGCCGGTGCGATCGTTACGGAAACGATTTTTTCCTGGCCCGGCATCGGTCGCTTGACGATTCAGGCCATCTCCAACCGCGATTATTACGTGGTGCAAGGTTGCATTCTGGCCATCGGGTTGACATATGTGGCGGTTAATTTTCTGACGGATGTGCTGTATTCGGTGGCCAATCCGAGGATCAAGCAATGAGTGTTGGGGGGTTCTCAGTCGACCGAATCTTGTTTCACGCCCAGATAGCCAGCAACCTTCGCCGCAATCCGCTGGCTGCGGTGGGAATTGTCTTTTCAATCGTCTTCGTGATTCTCGCCGTGTTCGCTCCCCGGATCGCGCCGCAGGATCCGGCTGCGATCCACCTCGCCGTGCGGTTGCAAGGTCCGTCGCAGGCTCATTGGTTCGGCACTGATGAACTTGGACGCGATATTCTGTCGCGCATCATTTACGGCGCGCGCATCTCGATGGTGGTTGGCACCTGCGTTGTGGCTGCGTCACTGGGCCTCGGTCTGATCATCGGCTCTGTCGCTGGGTACTACGGCGGAGCCATCGATCGTTTTGTGAACGTGATCCTGATGAACGCGTTCATGTCGTTCCCCGGAATTCTTCTGGCCATTGCTTTCGTGGCGTTCCGCGGCCCGGGAATCTTCAATCTCGTCTTCGCACTTTCGCTTGGGGGCTGGGTCGGCTACGCAAGGCTGGTTCGCGGGCAGATTCTTGGAGCACGCGAACGCGAATTTGTGGAAGCAGCACGCGCGCTCGGCGCCGGCGACTTGCGCATCATTGTTCACCACATCTTGCCGAATATTATTCAACCGGTGATTGTTCAGGCGGCGATCGGCATGGCCGGGGCGATTCTCGCCGAGGCAACCATGAGCTTTCTGGGGCTCGGCGTTCCGCCGCCGACCGCGAGCTGGGGAACCATGCTGAACGACGGCCGCGCACATCTGTTCGATGCGCCGCATCTTGTGTGGTTCCCCGCAGTGGCGGTAATGCTCGCCGTGCTGAGTTTTAATTTTATCGGCGACGCACTGCGGGATTATCTGGACCCAAGGTCACGTATCGAAGCGGGAATCTGAGAAATTCAAGTAGCAGCCAATTTTGAACGATTGATCTACGCGGGCGCTGCGATCCAGTCTTTCAGCTTCCAGTCGCGGCCACGCACGCACAACGCGGCGACATAGCCCTCGCCACCAGAAACCTCTCGCAGCGACCAGCGGCCGGCTTCAGATTCATCTGGGCGAGTTGCAATTAGGGCATCTCTGTTGTCCACCGAAATAGAAACATCGAACTGATGGAGAGGCAGCGATAAGCCATCGCCGGTCGCCTTGATGTAGGCCTCTTTCCGCGTCCAGCAGCGAAAGAACGCTTCGAATTTTTCCTCTTTGCGGAGAGTCTCAAGTTGTTCCTGTTCGTGCAGAGAGAAGAAGCGGCGCGCGATAGCCTCTACATCGAAGTCGCTCCGAATTTGTTCCACGTCGACTCCGATGTCGCGCCCGCGTGTAAAGGCTAGCAAAACCGCTGCGCCAGAGTGCGAAATGTTGAACCGCACGCCGCTCTCGGAATGAGGCTGCCCCATGGAAGGTTTGTCTTTGCCTGAATACGAAAAAATCAAAATGCCCGGCTCAACTGCCAGGTAACTTCCCAGAATCATGCGCAACAGGCCCCGAGATACAACAAAGCGCTGCCGGTCGATGGCAAAGCGAAAGCGGGAAGCGCGCGCCGATTCGTCGGAGGATAGAATTTTCTGCCAGCGAGCTTCAGACTCGCGCAGAGCATCCAGATCCGCCCGCCACAGGTGAACCTCGTTTTCAGGCAGCAGTGCGTGCCGCTCGAACCTGAAGTCGCAGGTCGTGATGTTCATCGTCGGACGAACGCTCAATGCAGGACCGGCCCACAATCTTGCATCAGAGGGAGCACGACTTGTTTCATCGCGGAGCTTCACCGGTGGTTGAACTTGCCGCCAACGCCGCACCTTCTGAGCCTTTTCGCGCCGATTGATTCGCCACTGCCGGTTCCGTGACGCAATATTTCAGCAAACACCACAATGCCCGAAAGCCATCCTTCCACTGGATTTTTTTCCCTTCCTCATAGGTTCGGCCCCAGTAGCTGATGCCTACTTCGTAAATCCGAAGTTTTCGCTTGGCGATTTTTACGGTAATTTCGGGTTCGAAACCGAAGCCTTTTTCCTTCAGTGGAATGGACTGCAGAACCTCTCGCCGGAAAGCCTTGTAGCAGGTTTCCATGTCGCTCAGATTGATGTTCGTGAGCGCGTTCGAGAGTACAGTAAGAATCCAGTTACCCACCGAATGCCAGAAATACAGCACGCGGTGTGGCCGCGCCGAAAGAAACCGGGAACCATAGACCACGTCGGCACGTCCCTGAATCAGCGGCTCGAGCAACACGCTATACTCCGCGGGATCGTACTCGAGGTCGGCATCCTGAACAATTACGAAGTCTCCCGTGGCCTCCCGAAACCCACGATGCAAAGCCGCTCCTTTGCCTATGTTCCTCGGCTGATTAAAAACACGCACTTGGGGTTTTTCGGACGCTAACTGCGCCAGAATTTCACGGGAGCCATCGGTCGATCCGTCGTCGACGCAAATCAATTCGATATTCAGTGGGACGGCGAGCACGCGGTCCACAACCTGCCTTAACGTGGTGCGTTCGTTGTAGACGGGCATGACGACAGAAAGTCTCATATGCCAAGGTTAGGTTAGAGTGTACTGCAAACCCAAGTTCGGTTCCTTTTTCGTTGGCGTCATGTGCCTTGAAGACGTTGGCGTAGAATCTGCGCAATTCGCTGCGCGGCTTTTCCATCCCAGAGGGGTGGGCATGTATAGGCTGATCGCGGATTGTTCAGCGCGGAGCGCGCAGCCGCGACTATGCGATCCGGATCGACGCCCACGACTTGGTTCGTGCCCTGATCGACTGTTGCAGGCCGTTCGGTATTCTCCCGCAAGGTTAGGCACGGCACCCCCAGAACCGTAGTCTCTTCCTGGATTCCACCAGAGTCGGTGAGCACCAGACTGGCCTTTGTGTTCAGGGAGAGGAAGTCGAGGTACCCAAGAGGGTCGAGCGGTACGATTCCCCGTCGCGTATTCCCGGAATCTTCGAGGTAGTGCCCGAAGCCGAAGTTTTCTATTTGTTTGCGCGTCCTGGGATGAACGGGAAAGAATACAGGAAGGTCCGCCGCCAGGTTGCTGACTGCGCTCAGAATGCCCCGGAAGGTAGTTGGGTTTTCGACATTCGACGGCCGGTGCAGAGTGAGCACTGCGTAGGGAAGGCAGCTGGATCCATTCCGGCGCATGCCCAGGCGATCGAGGATAGGGGATCGTGCCGCCGCTTCGCGATGGCGAAGCAAGCAATCGATCATCACGTTGCCGACCAGGAAAACGTTTTCTTGCGATACGCCTTCGCGCTTGAGGTTATCGACCCCGCTCTTTTCCGTCACGAACAACAGAGTCGAGATCGCGTCCGTGAGCTTGCGATTGATTTCCTCGGGCATCGTCATGTCAAAGCTTCGCAAACCGGCCTCTACGTGTGCGACATCAATCCCTAGTTTCGCTGCGGTCAGCGCCGCGGCGAGGGTAGAATTCACATCTCCAACGACCAGAACCATTTGTGGCTTCCAGTCGAGGAGAACCGGTTCCAGAGATCGCATGATTTCCGCCGTTTGCACCGCATGGCTGCCCGAGCCAACCTCCAGATTGACATCTGGTTTCGGCAGATCGAGCTCGGTGAAGAAGCTTCCCGAAAGCGCCTCATCGTAGTGCTGGCCGGAATGGACCAGACGGTGCTGGATCTCGGAAGAATTCCTCAGCTCCCTCGCAATGGGAGCGATCTTCATGAAGTTCGGGCGCGCACCCACCACGCTCAGAAGCCGTTTCATGCTGCCACCCCATCTTCACATCGTCTGGTACGGATGGGCAGGTTGGGGACCCTCAAAACATTTGACTTCCGAAACGCTGTCCCTGAGGTTCGCCGCTGGACTGGGCTCGCCATGAGCCAACAGTTTATTGCAGTCGGGGCGCATCACGCGCAAAATTGCAGCCCCACATCGATGCGCCGGGAATGGCGGGGGACGTGCTCCTGCTCGGGTATAGAGGTCTATCTTCTACTGTAAATCATGTAAATTATTCTGCCCTGTCCTTCCAGGCCAGAAAATTTCACATAGGGTATTTACCTGAGAAACGCTGCTGGTAGCGCCAAGCGAGCCCGTTGTCTATTCCAGGCTTCTTGCTCCCTTGATCGACCATCGGCTCAGCCCGCAGTAGCCAAACTCAGCTGTACTCCGATTCCGACCTTCTTTAACAGGGAACGATTAAGGCGGATTTAGGCGGATTTTGGGTCATATGACCGCAACAAAAATTTACGGGGCGGGTTTCCCCGTATTGTCGAACGTCGCCATTCCTGGGTGGAGAAACATTCCCGATTTGTTTGCAAGTGCCTGTGGAAATGGCTGTTCTTTAATCACAGCCGATCTCACCCGACAATGGCATTATGGATGCTACATATTTTTGTAACTAACCCAGAGTGCCGCAGTACCGAGCTAAGCAAAATGCAAAGATTGGAGGAGCGAATGACGGAGCAGCCTGTTCGGCTGGGACCCCGCGAGCAGCAAATCGTCGAACTACTGTTGCAAGGCTGCGACAATGCAGAAATTGCCAGCCAGCTCAAAATGGCACGTAGAACCGTGAAAGCCCACTTCAACCGGCTGTTCCTCCGTTTCGGAATCACCGGTGGAATCAAGCGAGTCAAACTCGCAACCCTGCTGTATAGGAGGCAATCGTGTTTGCAAACGAACGTTATGGACCGCGCACTCCCAACCAGCGTGAGCAGCGAGTCATCGAGCTTGTCGCCCAGGGCCTGAAAAACCGCGACGTAGCTGACGCGATTGGCACTAGCGAACACGTCGTCAAGAACTATCTTCGCGTCATCTACGACAAACTTGGTCTCTGGAACCGGGTGGAACTTGCTTTGTGGTACGAGTCTCGCAGGCAAGGCCCGACACTTCCTGCTTGAGATTTGACAGCCGTTCCATTCGAACCTGCGTGGATGAGGTGCAATCCTAAGGTCTGCCTTTGCCTACTGGCAGCCAAAGGCTTGCATGTGGCGGAGGCGCTCTCCTGCGGCCTTTGCACCCTTTTTCGCCGCGGAATCAAGCAATACACGCGCCTGATCGCAATTTTGCCCGACTCCGTTGCCGCGAAGATACAGGTCGGATAATGCAACCATGGCCGCGGCGTTCCCCTTGGCTACTGCGTTCCATAGCAGCGGTAGAGCTTCCCCTGCACTTCGTTGACCTCCCGCGAGGTATCTTTGAGCTTCGATCAGATCCTCGGCACTGCCCTGTCCGGCGGCTTGAGGCGGGGCAATGGTCGGGTGGGCTTTGGGAGAGAGCGCTGGAGGGCTTGCAGGGGAAGATTGGGCTTCTTGCAAACCCGCTTTTGGCGAGGAGATCGCCGACATCGGCTGCGGCAGGCTTTGCTTTGTCTCCTGCTCGACCGGCGTGCGAGAATTGCTTCCTTGATCCTGCGCAGCTGGGGCATCCGGTACGGGCTGCGCGGCCGGCATAATTTTTGCATCCGGAGAGCGCTGGTCGTCAAAGAAAACTGACCCACGTTTTCCTACATAGATCAGGCCGCCCAACAGCATCGCCAACACTAGACCCACATAAAGCCGCTGACGAGAGGGACCTGCCTCGTGCTGCCTGGCAAAACCCGGCAAGGCGCTATCGTCCAAACTGGGTGAAATGGAGAACACATCCTCGCATTCGTCAGAATCTGAAGAGGCGTATTGTGCTGCGTCCGCGAGATCGCTCGAATGCGAATCAGATAGATCGTCAACTCCTTCTTCCAGATACGGCACGGACTCTGTCTTGTTCTTCTGTGGGGTGCCAGTGAGCGGGACGCCGCACATTCCGCAGTAAATGTGGCTGCGGGAATTGACATAGCCACACGAAACGCACGGGATGCCATCTGCAGAGATGTCGGTCTTTGCTTGTTTCGCCGGCATCGCTGTCTCCTGCGAGGGTGGTCCCTGAGCCGCTACATCGCCACGACGGCGAACTCGACCCTTTACTTCGGCTTCAGCCTCCAACTCGCGAAGTAAATCGAGAACGGCCCGGTCCCGGTGTTCCGGCGGGTTCGTGAAATAGACTTCGGCCCAGCGCCCCATGTGGGACGCCAGCAGGGGATTCGAAAGCGGATTTAGCTCATCTTCCAACGGAGCGTTGTCGGTGTTAAGGGGCACAGCTTCGTATGGTTGCGCAAAGAGCCAGGAAGGTTGTCAAAAGCTCGGAGACTACCGGTTTCGATCGAGGCTACAATCGGGCGTTCGCTGCACCTGAAACCTCGGTACCGCGAGGGGATAAGTTAGTCGCAAGCCCGTCGATACGCGGGCTCGAACTGATCCAACTGCGCTTGGCGCTGACTGGTTAGCTTGCCATTGGCGGTCTTCTGGTAGAGGTCGGCTCCCGGGCAATAATATTGCGCGGTGTTCAAGTCAACCCATACCTCCGTATTCGGATTTCCCAGTTGTTTGACTTCCACCGGCTCGGGAGCTTCGGCAATTCCCAAGGCAACGAGCAACCTGTCAAAGCTCGACAAATTTCCTTCCGTGCTGTTTCTCTTGATGTGGGCTGCGTTTTTGGTCGGGTTTGCAGCAGAGGGAGCGCCTGACTGATTCGACCAAATACCCCAGCCGATCACTGCCACCACCAGAGCGATGGCTAGGCCAAGGTAAAAATCCCCCCTCCGCGAACGCCAGAATCTCAGTAAGGCGCCCGGTGCAGGCTTCGCCGACAATGCCCGGAAGAAATCATGTGCCCTCGAAGCGGAGGTCCAAATCGAGTCCTCCTCCCACGCTACCACAGAGGGTGCGTCTACTTCCGCCTCCGCCTGTTCCGCCTCCGCCTCTGGAAGGACCGCGAGAGAATTCGCAAGCTCGGCCGCCTCGTGTTCCGTGAACGACAATGGCTCGCTTAGGCCCGTATCCGCAACCGTTGGCAATGACGATTCGAGTACCGGTTCTTGGGAAGATTCCTCGGGGACGCCTGCGGTTTGCTGTGCTCGCGGGGCGCCGCATTTGCCGCAGAATTGCTCTTGCCTGACAAGCTCACTGCCGCACTTCCAGCAAGTGATTGTCTGCGACGGGGAACTTACAGTGGACGTGTTCCCGGCGGTCTCAGTGCTGGAGACTCCTTCTGCCATCACCGAGAGCTTGGGCTGCAATTTTTCGATCGCGGCCAGCATACTGGAGCGCTCCGCGGCCATCGACTCTTTCAAAGCTGCGCCGGTTTTCCGACCCATGGCTTCCGTGACTAAGCCAGCCATCAATTGGCAGGTATGGATGTCCCGCTCGGCATACCCTTCCATTTCGTCAAAGTAAAGCTCCAACCCGCCTACGATGTTGCCATCATAGTGAACCGGTACCGCGACCAGGGATCGGATGCCGCGCTGGTGCACAGGCTCCGGATCAAATAGAAACTCGGTGTCCACATCTTTGCAGCGAATTACTTGCCCGGTCCGGATGCTGGCCTGACAGACGGCCAGTTTGAGCGGCACCTCGGTTCCCACTGCCAAAGCTGGCGATCCTGATCCCGCGACATATCGGACGGCTGCACCCTCGAGAATTCCAATGCCCGCACCGCTGGCCCGCGTGATCCGAGCGATCCTCTCGGCGACCACGGCCGTCGCCGCATCCAGATCGAGATGCCGGGTTTGAATCTGGTGCTGGGCCTCGACAATTTCCGCCAGGGTCAAGGTGTAATCGGCGGTCGGGCGCGCTGGGTCCTCGGATTGCGGCTTGCGTCTTCGCAATCGATCCCGTTGGACGCTCTCTTCTTCGCGGAGTTTTTCACTCTGCGATTCCAGGCTCAATTTTAGCTGCTGCAATCGGCGGTTGTGCTCTTGCAGCACGAAGGCAGCTTCCAGCACTTTCTGGAAGGTCTGTTCATCGAGCACCGGCTTGGTCTGCTCTTCGATCACGTTCATCTTGGCCGCTTTTGGTTCGTTCGTACTGGTCGGGTTTTCCCCATTCTAGTGCAATTCTTCCGCCAAGCAACCCGATCTGTGAGACGAAAGCAGGTAATCAGGTGTCACCCCGGTTGGTCCAGCCGCCGCCGAACCCAAAGCCATCAAGAGCTTGCAAGCAGACTGGCCACGGCGCAACCCGGCGTTGAAATAGGAAACGTGCGCGCGGAAGTTACTCTAGTAAGCTGCAACATTGTGCACACTCAATGGCAGTATTCGCTGTCCGCTTTGCCTGTGCAAAACCTCTTGGAGTTCTTCGGGAGAGTGCCAAAACGAACTCGATGAGGGATAGGAAGTTCACATTTTGAAGTCCCGCATCCGCCGTTGCTCACCGTCGTCCGGGGGATCTTCCATAACTTGGCTTAAGGCAACAAGTGCGGTTCAAGAACCTAAGAACAACGGGTTTGTAACGATTGCGAATTCGAGGGTCCAACCAAACCGGTGACTTCCGGTGATTGTAAATTGACCCGACCAACAGCCGTCATCGGGTGACGAATGGACTCTAATTCTTCCGAATCTGGGACTCGGGCTATCGAGCACACATCGGCAGACTTCGCAAGGTTCCTGCCCTTAAGCACTCGAACCCATTAGGCTTAGCGAGGAAGTTTGTTTGGGGAGAAAGTTTGGCGAAGCATGTGCTTGATGCGGGAATGGATAAGTCATAAAAACAAAAACTCAGAAAGCAAACTCAGAAAAGGGAAAGGAGAACTGCTGTGCTCGATATGGACAAGGTGAAGATCACACCCCGCGATCAACAAGTTCTTGATCTGCTGGTTCAAGGCTGCAGCAACAAAGAGATTGCTGGCCAGCTCAGCATTAGCCCGCGTACCGTGAAGCAGCACTTACGCACGCTGTTTCTGCGGGCTGGGATCCGGCAAGGGCGCAAACGCGTCAGGCTCGCCACCGCTGCCTACGAGAAATTGGGGGAGAGGTCATGACCCCGCGTGATCGCTTAACCAGCAAGGAAATCGAGGTCGCGACCTTGGTCTGGCAGGGGCTGACCAATCGCGAAATCGGTAGGCTGACGGGCACAACGGAACAGGTCGTGAAGAATCATCTGCGCAGCACCTTCGATAAGCTGGGCGTCTGGAGCCGGCTTGAGTTGGCGATGTATGTGGCGAGCCATGGCGGAAAGAACTGGACCGAAGAAGCTGGCGCGTACCCCCAGTTCTCCTCTGGATATTCTTCCGGGCAGGGCAAAAGAACGGAAACCAACGCGCGGACAACACCCGTGTAAACCGGGGAATCTACTGCAAAAGCTTTCCATCTGGCCGAAAGCCCCGATCCTGTAGGCTGCGTAAATCATTGACGGCTTGGGCCGGGCAATGGGTCTGCAGTGGAGGCTGAATTGCACCGTCAGGTCCGATTTGTATGCCGCGCGGTTTGAAGCTGTTGTGACCCAGGCATATCCCATTCGCCGTACTCCCAGGTGGGCGGAATGCACTACAAAGAAACATTTTGGATGGCTTGCGACTCGACCGAGCAGTTACGAGCAGAATATGGGCCCTTTCACACGCGTCCGGAAGCGGAGGCTGAGGCCCGCAGGCTGGGGTTTGGCTATTTGTTGCGTTACGAGCACGTTCTCGACGAGTACGAAGAAATCCAGGAAGTGCGCTGCGTGTTTATCGAACTGCCGGAACTGGCCGTGGCGCAGGCGATGGAAGCCACGCTGCACACCCGCTGCGCGACATGTGGTGAATCGGCGAGCCATGAATCGGAGTGGAGGGCGGAGGTCTGGGCCGATATCCACGAATTCGAGCATTCCCGCCATTTCGTCCGGCTTTTTGAACACTCCCGCGGCCAAGGACTGAAGGAGATTGCAAACTGGCGCGGCTAAGCTGGGGCAGTGCGAGTATTCAGGCGGCCGCAGAAAGCTCGCTGGCAGCCGCCCGGTCCACCAGCCAGATCAACTTACCGTTTGTGGGACGGACCAGCTTGGAAGGATACTTTTCGCCCGGTTCCTTGCCTTCGAAAACCTCGTGAAGCGCGGGCGCCTTGTCGATTCCGCTCACTAGAAACATCACCCGCCGCGCCGCGTTGATCAACGGCAATGTGAACGTGATGCGGTAGGCATTCAGCTTCTCCACGCGGTTAGCCACGACTAGCCGCGATTTTTCCTGCAGGGCCGCGGTTTCCGGAAACAGAGAAGCAGTGTGTCCATCCGGCCCCATGCCCAAAAGAATCAGATCGAACTGCGGGAACGTCCCAGCTGGCGGCGCAAAGAAATCCATCAGGGTTTGGTTGTAGGCTTCCGCGGCGGCCAGAGCATCGGGATTTTCAGCCGGAACCCGGAAAATATTCTTTGCCGGAATTGGAATCTTCGACAGGAGAGATTCATTCGCCATGTGGAAGTTGCTGTCGGGATTGTCCGGCGGAACATGACGTTCGTCACTGAAGAAAAAGAACATCTGGTTCCAGG
>JASHNX010000108.1 GCA_030041415.1 Candidatus Sulfotelmatobacter sp. | reverse complement strand
GACGCGGCCATGCGTTTACTGAAAGCCGCCGTGCAGCAGAATTATTGCGCGTACTCCGCACTGCTGGACGATCCGTTGCTGAAAGACCTGCGCAAGGATCCGGCCTTCGATCAAGTGCTGACCGCGGGCAGTGAATGCCAGGAGGTGTTGAAGGAAGGTGTAGGACAATAGCTAAGGACTGCTGTCCTCTGCGGGTTCAGCCTATTTTCAATTGAAGTCGAACCACTCTCCGTGAAAGTAAAAGATTTGCGTCGAAGAGGGCTCAGGCCCCATCCTTGTAGAGTGACTCAATCCGGACGCAATGATCTGCCACGCCGCACGCTGCGGCTTGTTCGTACTTTCCCCAAAACTTCGGCTGGTCGCGTATTCTTCACACTCCTGTTAGCGGCCATCTTCATTCTGGCAGTCGCGTGGTCGCAGGAAGGCCGGGAAGGTTCTGCCACTGCGGTTAGCGGAGCGCCGCCGGCAGCGGCAGCGACGAACGTAACCAATTTCCCTCAACTTCCCTATCAGGGATCGCCGCCGGAAATTCCCCAGGACGAAGGAACGGTTGGATTGCGTCTGATGCTGAGACGGCTCGGCACGACTGCACAATTGATGCAGACCGTGGCGCATCCTGACGACGAAGACGGCGGCATGCTGACACTCGAATCGCGCGGACATGGCGACCGGGTGTTGCTGCTGACGCTGAATCGTGGCGAGGGCGGACAGAACAAAGTTGGAAGCAATCTTTTTGACGTGCTGGGCGTACTGCGCACATTGGAACTACTGGCTGCGGACGAATATTACGGCGTACAGGAGCGTTTCACGCGAGTAGCTGATTTCGGTTTTTCAAAGAGCCCAGAAGAAACGTTCGACAAGTGGGGCGGGCACGATGTTGCGCTGGGCGATATGGTGCGCGTGATTCGCACGTTTCGTCCGGATGTACTTGTGGCTCGGTTTTCGGGAACTCCGCGGGATGGGCATGGGCATCACCAAGCGTCGAGCATTCTGACGCAGGAAGCGTTTCGCGCGGCAGCCGATCCCGGGCGCTTTCCTGAGCAAATCGCGCAGGGACTGCAGCCGTGGCAGGCGAAGAAGCTGTACATCGGGAATGTGTGCGGGTTTGGGGCGATGACCTGTCCGGATGCGAATTGGACCGTACGATTGAATACTGGCGAGCACAGCGACGACCTTGGCATGTCATATGCGCAGTTCGCAATGGAGGGATTGCGCCATCAGCTTTCGCAGGGCGCGGCGGGCTGGACTATGGAACCGGGAGACCGGTTTGCGTTTTACAAGCTGGTTGATTCGGTCGAGCCCGCGAATCTCGATAAAAACGGGCACGAGAAAGATTTTTTTCAAGGGATCGATACCACGCTTCCCGGCCTGGTACAGCGCCTGGGAGCAGAAGCATCCAAAGTGCCGCAGTTGCGGCAGGAACTGAGCGAGATCGCGGGTCAAGTTGCAGAGGCCACTAACGCCGCAAAAGGAAAAGATTCTTCTGGTGCGATCGCACCTCTTCTCAGAATTCTATCGGGACTCGATCGTGCCGATGAAGAAGTTGCCAAAGGCTCCCTGAGTGAAACGACCAAATCCGATCTTCTGGCGCGCCTGGAAGAAAAACATAGACAGGCGCAAGAGGCGCTGAATCTGGCGTTGAATGTGAATCTTTCGGCGGTGGTCTCTACTCGTGCCGATAAGACAAGAACAACCGCTAAAGAAGCCGACGCGCTCACCATGGTTTCTCCCGGACAGGAATTCTTTGTGGCCGTGACTTTCAAGAACGGATCGAAAGAGCGAGTGTCGCTGGATTCGTTGAAGCTGGAGGTTCCGGAAGGATGGGGTACGCTCTCGGATAAAACGAGGCCGGTCGTAATCAAACCCGGCGAAACAGTCGATGCCACTTTTCGGTTGAAGGTACCCCAAGACGCGACGTATACACGGCCCTACTGGCATCGGGAGAATCCCGAGACCGATGCTTTAAATCATATTGATAACGAGAAATACGCGACGTTGCCATTTCCCCCGCCGGCACTGAGAGCCCGCCTCGAATATTCGGTTGCCGAATCTGCCAGCAATGGTGAACACAAAGTTAAGAACTCGATTCAGGCGACGGTGGTAACACCTTTCATCAGCGAATCCGGCAAAGAAGATGCGCGGCCACTAGCGGTTGTGCCAGCGTTTTCGGTTGCGTTGGAGCCGGGAACACAACTCATCTCGACGCATAACGGTTCGAGTTCGACCGTGACGGTGGGTGTAACCAGTAATCTGAATGGCGATTCGCGCGGGGTTCTGGGGCTGGAATTGCCGGAAGGCTGGCGCTCGGAACCGCTGCGGACAGCGGTGGAAATGAAGCGTCGCGGCGAAAAACAGGAGTTCCATTTCACCGTTTTCCCGGATGGTTTGCAGGAGGGGAGGGCGAGACTGCGCGCGACACTGCATGTCGACGACGAGAAGTTTAGCGAGGAGTATTCGCTGGTAGCTCGCGAGGATCTGGGCAGTTTTTACTATTACCAGCCGGCGACGCAGCGCGTGAGCATTGTGGATGTGCGCGTGCCGCATGATTTCAAGATCGGCTACATCATGGGCGCGGGCGATGACATCCCTACTGCGTTGCAGCAACTGGGCATGAACGTTACGCTGATTCCTTCGGAAAAGCTTGCGTCCGAGAATCTCGGCCAGTATCAGACGATCGTGCTCGGCATTCGCGCCTACGATACACAGACAGATGTGGTGGCAAACAATGGGCGGTTGCTCGACTTTGTGAAGGGCGGTGGAACGCTCGTCGTGCAATACAACACCGGCGTGGGCGATTTCAACGGCGGCCATTTCACGCCTTATTCCGCTGAACTCAGCCGCGCGCGCGTTTCCGTGGAGGAAGCGCCGGTTGAAATTCTGGCGCCTGATAATCCCATCTTTCATTTTCCCAATGAGATTACCCAACGGGACTTCGATGGCTGGGTGCAGGAGCGCGGACTCTATTTCATGGACAAATGGGATGAGCACTTCACGCCGCTGCTGGCGTGCCATGATCCGGGAGAGAGCGAGCAGAAAGGCGGCCTGCTCGAGGCGCACTACGGCCAGGGAATTTATCTCTACACGGGATATGCGTTCTTCCGCCAGTTGCCGGCAGGAGTACCGGGCGCAGTACGGTTGTATGTAAATCTGCTGAGCGCGGGACACGAAAAGCAGTAGCCAGTTTCAATGGCATTTGCATAAGCCGAATCCTTCTTCGCGTCGGCCTGACTTTTCATGGAATCTTCCATCAAACCGGACGCGGGCTCCGCCACGCTGATTCGCGGCATGGGCCTGGGCAGCGCCACCGCGCTTAACATGAACGACATGATCGGCGTGGGACCGTTCATTACCATGCCGCTGGTCGTTGCGGCGATGGGCGGTCCGCAGGCGCTTTTAGGGTGGGTGGCAGGGGCACTGCTCGCGGTTTGCGATGGCCTGGTTTCTGCGGAACTGGGCGCGGCTTTGCCGCACTCGGGCGGACCATATCTCTACCTGCGCGAAATTTACGGCCCGAAAAAATGGGGACGGTTACTTTCTTTTCTCTTTATCTGGCAGCTTTCGTTCAGTGCTCCACTTTCGATCGCCACGGGGTGCATTGGC
>JASHNX010000009.1 GCA_030041415.1 Candidatus Sulfotelmatobacter sp. | reverse complement strand
CGCCGGCGGCACAATCGGATACGGCGCCGATAGTGTGTCGGGTTTTTCCTCCAATTCCAATTCGAAACCCCCGACCAATTTTGCAAAAAGATTGTACAGACCGCCTCCAATCGCTCCCATCAGAAATCCCATGAGTCCGTAGAAAATGGGCATGAGCAAGGCAAAGATAATCCCCAATGCCCCCGCGAATGGAGTTCGCTGTTGGCCGGCCATGCTTCCCAGCAATCCGATCAACAGGAAGAACGGAGCGAAGATGAGGCCCAGGCAGCCGTAAATCAATGCCATAATCTTGGCCACAGACATCACGCCAACCGATTTCACGATCTGCATCGAGCAACCTCTATGCTGAATTGCCACGGAGAAAAGAGCGCAAATAGATTACCCAGTTTACCGCCGGTATTCATAGCAGCTAACTTTCGCTGCTGTTTCCCCAACCT
Source organism: Candidatus Sulfotelmatobacter sp. (assembly GCA_030041415.1). Lineage (GTDB taxonomy): Bacteria > Acidobacteriota > Terriglobia > Terriglobales > Acidobacteriaceae > Sulfotelmatobacter. The sequence continues at coordinate 9,937 of JASHNX010000009.1, read as the reverse complement.
CCGCCGCCTGGCGATTCGATTCTGATCCGGTCGCCAGCTTCGAGCCGCACGCTGAATTTTCCTGGCATCTGTTCTGCCGGGCCGTTGCGGCGAATGACCCATGCTTTTCCGGGAGAGCCGTTCCCTCCTCCAGCTAATCCCCAGGGCGAATGTTTCCGCCGTTCGGAAAGCAAAGTGACCTGGCAGTCGGTAAGCAGCTCAATTTCACGCACAATACCTTCGCCGCCCTGATACACACCGTTTCCACCGCTATCGCGCCGCATCGAGTAGCGGCGCACGCGCAGCGGATAAGCATACTCGAGCGCTTCCGCCGGCGTGTTGAGCGAATTGGTCATATGCGTGTGCACGCCGGAGACGCCCGGCTTATTCGGCCTTGCACCCATTCCGCCGGCGATGGTCTCGTAATACGCGAACGGCTTTCCGCTGCGCGGATCGATGCCGCCAATCGTGAGATTATTCATGGTTCCTGACGCCGCGGCAGGAATGCGGCTCGGCAACGCTCGCGCAAGGGCTCGCAACAGAACGTCCACGATGCGCTGCGAGGTCTCAACGTTGCCGCCTGCAACTGCGGCCGGTGCATGCGCATTCACGACGGTTCCCTCCGGAGCAATTACCTGGATCTGCCGCATCAATCCGGCCGTCGCCGGAACGTCGTCGGCTAAAAGACAGCGAAAGACGTAAAAGCAGGCGGAGTACGTAATCGCCTCGACCGCGTTTACGCTGCCTTGCACCTGGGCATCACTACCAGAAAAATCCACCGTGACCATCGGTGCTCGTCGGCCGCGTCCCCGTCGTCTGCCGTCAATCTTCACTTCCACCGCGATTTTTATTGGCCGGTCGCTTACGCCGTCATTATCTAGAAAGTCTTCAGCGCAATATGTACCCGCCGGAACTTGCAACAGAAATGCGTGCATCAGCTCTTCGGAATATTCCAGGAGTTCGTCTGCCGCTTGCTTGGTGCGCTCGATCCCATAGCGCGCGCATAGTTCCTCAAGCCGTTCGGCTCCGGTGTGGCAAGCCGCCAGTTGAGCATGCAGATCGCCTTCTCGTTCTTCCGGAGTCCGCACATTCGCGAGAAGAAGCTGCAACACATCGCGATCGATTACGCCCGCGCGTTGCAGACGCACCGGAGGAATGCGAAACCCCTCCTGATAGATTTCCCGGCAGAGTCCCATTGAGCCCGCATGAGCGCCACCCACATCGGCGTGGTGAGCTCGCGAGGCAACATAAAAATCGGGAAAATTTACCGACTTCCGCGAGCGGCCTTCATCTCGGTTCGCACGTCTTGCCTTCACATAGACCGGCGATATCAGCGTGATATCCGGCAGATGGGTCCCGCCTCTGAAAGGATCGTTCAACATCACTACATCACCAGGGTCCATCCGGCAAGCGGCAATTCCCGCTTGCACCGATCTAGGCATCGACCCAAGATGCACCGGCATGTGGTCGCCCATGGCGATCACCTCGCCGCCGCTGTCGAAGATGGCGCATGAGTAATCGCGACGCTCTTTAATGTTCGGAGAAAATGCCGTTCGCCGCAGCGCCGCGCCCATCTCTTCCGCGATGGAGTGAAAGAGATTTTTGAAAATCTCCAGTTCGATGGGATCGCGCCGCATGCGCGAAGTGTAGTGATTCTTTATTCGTAGCGCAAACTTTCCACCGGATCGAGCTGCGCGGCTCGGGCCGCCGGCACAGTGCCGAAAATCACCCCCACGACTGAGGAGACCAAGATGGCGATGATTGCGGACAGGCCCGAGATCGGAATGCGATATTCAGTGAGGAAGCGGACGGAATAAGGTATGGCCAGGCCAATAACGATGCCGGCGAACCCTCCGATCAGCGAAATCAAAATCGCCTCAGAGAGAAACTGAAAGCGGATTTCGCGGTTTGTCGCTCCCACTGCCTTGCGGATGCCGATCTCGCGGATACGCGAAGTGACCGTCGCCAGCATGATATTCATAATGCCGATGCCGCTCACGATCAGCGTTACCATAGAGATCAACAGCAGAACCCAGGTCAGCCCCGTAGCGATTCGGTCGGCCATGGAGAGCAGGGCTGTGAGATTTGAGACGTCATAGACCGATTCCGCGCGGTGCCGCGAGTACAGCACGCGCTTGATTTGCGCCGTCGCCGGAATCACCATGGATGGATCCACCATGGAGAAATACAGCATTTTTATATTCGGGATCTCGCTGAAATAGCGGCTCACAGAGAACGGAATCAGCATCGTGTTGTCCACGATTTCGGATTGGCCGAAGGTTTCGACACGTTCTTTGAACGTTCCGATGATGGTGAAAGGGAGCCCGGTGAGCTTAATGATCTTGCCCACCGCGGCCTGCGGAGAGCCGTAAACCTCGTCGGCCATCCTTTCGGTAATTAATCCGACTTTGTTGTGAGCCTGGGAATCCTCCTGGTCGAAGAATCGCCCGGAGGGAACTACCAGATTGCGAACGCGCTCGTATTCGGGAGAGACTCCAAGGATGGTGATGTCTTTTTCCCGCCCGTTGCCAACTGGAACGCGATCGGAGAACTGAGTCACGGCAGAAGAAGCGAGGATGCCGGGAACCTCCTCTTGCACTGCTTGCAGGTCTTCGATGGTGAGCGGATCCGGATTGGAATTGCTGATGTGCGGAGCGCCGCCCAGGTACTCAGCCCAAATCTCGTTGGTGCCTATGGCCTGAATCTGGCCTAACACGTACTGACGTCCCGTCATGCCGATGGTCACGACGAGGATCAGGGACGCGGTGCCAATAACCATCCCCAGCGCGGTTAAAATAAATCGCACTTTGTTGCTGCAAAAGGTGTCATAAGCGAAGTTGAGAATTTCGCCCAGGGCCATTTTAGGCCGAAGACGTTCGGGTACAAGAGCAGCTGCCATTCTCTTTAGATGCTACGTAGAGCGCGAAGAAGGCGCAATAGTATCGAGATTAGGCCGACTCTGCTCGAGGAAATGTGATCGAGCATGAAGCCATTCTGTGTTCGCAGGTCAGTGAAACTAATTCCGTGAAGGAAAACACGGCTGGCAAATATAAAACGCTCGCTATGCTGCTCCTGCTTACGGCCGGCGCGCTGCTGGTGCAGGGATACCATCCCTGCGCCGAAGACGCGGAAATCTACATACCGGGGATCGAAAAAATCCTGCATCCGCAGCTTTTCCTGGCAGGGAGCGAGTTCTTTCTCTCTCACGCGCACCTCACGTTATTTCCGAACCTCATTGCTCTTTCCCTGCGAATCACTCACCTGCCTATGGGCGTCGGTTTGCTCATATGGCAGCTTGTTTCCATTTTTCTGCTCCTCGGTGGGTGTTGGGAATTAAGCGGCTTACTTTTTCCGACCGCGCGGGCCCGTTGGGGAGGAGTTTGTCTCGTCGCGGCGTTATTGACCATTCCCGTTGCTGGAACTGCCCTCTACATCAGCGACCAGTATTTCAATCCCAGAAACCTTGCGGCATTCGCAGGGGTCTTTGCGGTGGTACGCACACTGGAGAAGAAATACGCACGGGCTTTCCTGTGGATCGGATTTGCCGCATTGATGCACCCGCTGATGTGGGTATTTCCTTTTTCAATGGGTGCATTGCTTTGGGTGATGGAAAGATACGAAAGCCGATCACACAACTTGTATGCCGCTGTGCTGGCAGTATTTGTATTTCCGACGCTCCCGATTGCTCCTCTGCCTTCGCGTGCGTATCAGGAAGTCGCAAGGTTGCACCCGTACTTCTACATTCAGAACTGGACGTGGTACGAATTGCTCGGAGCGGTCGCTCCACTTGCATTGTTCTGCTGGTTTGCACGCTTGGCGCGGCGGCGGAAATGGGGCGCTCTGGAACGGCTCAGTCGCGCCTGTGTGATCTACGGTTTTGTCTTCCTGGCTGCCGCCGTCGTCTTCGATTTGCCGGCAAGATTCGCAGTGCTGGCTCGTCTGCAGCCTCTGCGCTGTCTTGATCTGCTTTATATCTTGTTGTTCGTCATGATCGGCGGCCTTATCGGCGAATACATCTTGCGCGGCCACGCGTGGCGATGGCTCCTGTTCTTTCTCCCGCTGGGCACGGGAATGTTCTTCGCGCAGCGTTCGCTGTTCCCCTCCAGCGCACACATCGAGTGGCCCGGCATCGCTCCGCAAAACCCTTGGGCGCAAGCCTTCGTTTGGATTCGACAGAATACCCCGACCGATGCTGTCTTCGCACTAGATCCCGAATATATGAATGTCGCTGGTGAAGATGAAATCGGATTTCGGTGTCTTGCCGAACGCAGCCGGTTGGCCGACTGGGTCAAGGATAGCGGCGCAGCCAGCATGTTCCCTGGCCTTGCTGATGAGTGGGGGGCCCAGGTGCAGGCACAAACTCCATGGAAACAACTTCGGGTCGAAGATATGCGGCGGCTGAAGGAACAGTACAGCGTGAGCTGGGTGGTCGTGCAGCAACCCGGACTTGCAGGCCTTGACTGCGTATTTCAAAATTCTGCGGTCCAGGTTTGTCGAGTTCCTGACAAATAACTCTGCGGGATTGCTGTCGAGTTTTCCAAAACGAGATAGCCGAAGTTTCTGACAAGCAGGAAAACACTTGCTTATGCGCCATTCGGCGCGGAGCGTGCGTTCTCCGACCGGTTTGAGTAATAGGCAGCCTGGTCGGTCTCGAGCCGCCGCCCCTTTTCACTGAAGCGCGGCAAATGAATAACTCCCGCCTGTTGCAGCACGAATTGCAGGGTTGTGGCCAGAACGCCAAAACCGTATTTCACGCTTCGCCGAAAGTTGATGGATGATGCTTCCTTGAAGTACTTCGTGGGACACGACACTTCGCCGATTCGAAACCCGAAATGGACGCACTGCGCGAGCATTTGATTGTCGAACACGAAGTCATCCGAGTTTTCGACCAGGGGCAGTTCGCACAGCACTTTGCGGCTGAAAGCGCGATATCCGGTGTGGTATTCGGAAAGCTTGACTCGCAGAAACAGATTCTCGAATGCGGTCAGCAAGCGATTGGAGACATATTTGTACAGAGGCATTCCACCCAGCAGTGCAGTCCCGCCAATGATGCGCGACCCCAATACGACATCGTAAACGTCATAAGCAACCATGCTGGCCATCGCGGTTACCAGCAGCGGAGTGTATTGGTAATCCGGGTGAAGCATGATGACGACGTCCGCTCCCGCGGCCAGTGCTTCCCGATAACAGGTCTGCTGATTGCGGCCATAGCCATAGTTGCGATCATGCTGGAAGACGCGCAGGTTCAGGCTAGGGGCCAATCGGCGAGCGAGCTCTACAGTGCGGTCCGAGCTGCTGTCATCCACCAGAATTCGCAAATCGACAAGGTCGGGAAGTTCGTTCAGCGTGACTTCAAGGGTTTTCTCCGCGTTGTAGGCGGGCATCACTACCGCAATGCGCTTGCCGTTGATCATGAGATCAAAATTCTATGGTCAAACTTCATAATAACCGACAGTGCCGAGTCGAAGGGTCCGATCACTCTTCCTTGGTAAACCTCAAGAATAAGATTCTTCAAGCAATTGCCATTTGGCGGCCTTGCCCCCTATTCCATGCTGTGCAAGACTATGTACAACCATTGACGGTGCAGCTCCTGTGGCTGCGCGGAATTTGATGCCTGCAAAGCTGACACTATTCGAGAAAGTCTGGAATGCGCATCTGGTTGCCCAGCCTGCGGGTCGGTCGCCAATCCTCTATATCGACCTGCATTTGCTGCACGAAGTCACTTCACCGCAGGCCTTCGATGGCTTGCGCGCCGCCGGCAGAAAAGTTCGTCAGCCAGCGCGCGCGGTCGCCACGGTCGACCATAACGTTCCTACCGATCCGCGCGGAACCCCGATTACCGACCTGATCGCTGCAAAGCAAATATCGGCCTTGGAAGCAAACTGTAAGGAATTCGGCATTCGTTTGTTCGATACGAATTCGCCCGAGCAGGGCATCGTCCACGTGATCGGTCCGGAGCTTGGCCTGACGCAGCCGGGCATGACGATCGTGTGCGGCGATAGCCACACCAGCACCCACGGCGCATTCGGTGCGCTTGCCTTCGGCATTGGAACGTCCGAGGTTGAGCATGTTCTCGCCACGCAGTGCCTCGCGCAGCAAAAGCCGCAGACGATGAAAATCGATATCCGAGGCCGTTTGGCGGAAGGCGTTAGTGCAAAAGATCTGGCGCTGGGCATTATCGGACAGATCGGCACCGACGGCGCCACCGGTCATGTCATCGAGTACACCGGCGATGCGGTGCGCGCGCTCTCGATGGAAGGCCGCATGACCCTGTGCAACATGAGCATCGAGGCTGGAGCGCGAGCGGGGATGGTTGCGCCGGACGAGACGACACTTGCCTATGTGCGAAATAGGCGGTTCGCTCCGCGCGACGCGGAATGGGAAAAGACGGTCGCGCATTGGCGCAGCTTGCCAAGCGATACCGGCGCGGAGTTCGACAAAGTTGTAGAGATGGATGCCGCGCAGCTTTCCCCGTTTGTAACCTGGGGTACGAATCCCGGGATGGTAGCTCCGGTTACCGGGCGCGTTCCCGAACCCAACGGCATGAAAGATTCCGACCGGCGGGCCTTTGAACTCGCGTTGCAATATATGGGCCTGGAACCGGGCAAACTCATTGAGGAGATCGGTATCGACCGTGTTTTTATTGGCTCGTGCACGAACTCGCGGATCGAAGATCTGCGCGCGGCGGCGCGCGTGGCGAAGGGGCATCGGGTGAATTCGAAGGTGCGAGCAATGGTTGTGCCAGGCTCGCAGACGGTAAAGAAAGCTGCCGAGCAGGAAGGATTGCACCGGATTTTTCGCGAGGCCGGATTCGAGTGGCGTGAGTCAGGATGCTCGATGTGCCTGGGAATGAATCCGGATATTCTGCAACCGGGCGAACGTTGTGCTTCGACCAGCAACCGCAATTTCGAAGGGCGCCAGGGGCGTGGCGGACGAACGCATCTGGTGAGTCCAATGATGGCTGCCGCCGCGGCGATTGCCGGACATTTCACCGACATCCGCAACTGGAAATTTCAATGAAACCCTTCACCGTACATCGCGGAGGCGTGGCGCCCCTGGATAGGGTGAACGTGGATACCGACCAGATCATTCCCAAGCAGTTTCTCAAGCGGATCGAAAAAACCGGCTTCGGGCAGTTCCTGTTTTATGACTGGCGGTTTGGGCCCGAAGGCAAGAAAAACTCCGACTTTGTTTTAGATCAACCCCACTACGGGGGCGCGACCATTTTAGTAGCGGGGAAAAATTTCGGCTGCGGATCGTCGCGCGAACATGCGGTTTGGGCGCTGGCCGATTTCGGTTTCCGTGCCGTTATCTCCTCTTCGTTCGCCGACATTTTCGCCAATAACAGCGCCAAGAACGGCTTTCTTACGGTCCGCCTCAGCGATAACGAAATCTCCCAACTGATGAGACATGCGGCTGAATCCGGCTACGAACTCACCATCGACCTCGAGCAATGCGAAGTGCGCGATGATCATGGCTTTCGCGCTAAGTTTCCGATCGATGAATTCGTCCGCCACTGCCTGCTGAACGGATTGGACGACATCGGCCTGACTTTGCAGCACGAATCAGAAATAGCGGATTACGAAGCGCGCCATCCGCTCCCGGCGGCGCTGGATTTCAACCCATAACGTGAACAGACGACCGCAGCCAGGTAAAGCAAAGTCATAAGGCGTAAAGATTTGTAAAACATTCTTCCGTAAGCTTGACCTGCGCCGGGCCGCAGTTGATGCTTGGTTCTACGGTTTATCATTGAGTCTGCGCCGTGATTTTGCCCTGATTTATGCCGTAGGAGCCCTTGCGGCCTACCGCCTGATTTACCGGCGGAGATATCGAAACCGACTCAGGCTGTGTACGTCTAATAAATGGTTGTATGTCAGCCTCACGCTTGGGCTTGAAACATTTTTTCGACCGAGACCGAAAGTCGCAATGACAACGAATTGCACTATTTCTGAAAATAAGCAGTCCACGCCGCGTAAGCTGCTGCGGCGTGGTGTCGCTCTTGCCCTTGTTTTGACCTCTGTCGGCTGGTTTGGTTGCGGCGGATACTCACGGCAGAATGCGCACGCCGAGGGGCCGCACGTCGTTTCGGTCTCGATTGCGAAAGTCCAGAAAGAAGATGTGCCGGTCTATCTGGTCGGCCTCGGCTCGGTCACGGCCTTCTACACGGCCAACATCAAAAGCCGCGTTGATGGCCAGATCATGCGCGTGAACTTTAATGAAGGACAGATCGTGCACGAAGGCGATTTGTTGATCGTGATTGATCCGCGGCCGTATCAAGTGCAACTGGAACAGATGCAGGCCCAGTTGTTCAAAGATCAGGCGTCGTTGCGCGACGCCAGGTTGAATCTCGACCGCTACACCACGCTGATTCCTTCCGGCAGCATCGCGCAGCAGCAAGTGGATACGCAGAAGTCCTTGGTGGATCAGCTCGATGGCCAGGTGCGTACCGATCAGGCGCAAATCGATAATGCCAAGCTGCAGATCGTTTATTGCAACATCACTGCGCCGTTTACTGGGCGGGTTGGACTGCGGCAGGTCGACCCGGGAAATATCGTCCACGCCACCGACACCAACCCGATGTTGATTCTGACGCAACTGCAGCCGATCGCCGTCATCTTCACTCTGCCCGAAGATGAATTGCCCACCGTGGCGCAGCACATGAAAAATGCCACTCTGCAGGTAGAGGCTTACAGCCGCGACAATCAGACCAAACTCGGTACCGGAAAGTTGATGACGATCGACAATCAGATTGATCCGACAACCGGAACTGCCAAGCTGAAAGCCGTGTTCGACAATAAAGACAACGAGCTCTGGCCAAACCAGTTCGTGAACGCCGATCTGCTGCTCGAGACGCGAAAAAGCAGCACCGTAGTCCCGACCGCCTCAATTTTGCATGGGCCGCAGGGAGCCTTTGTTTATGCCGTCAATCCGGATAAAACCGTGGAGGCACGCAACGTCGACATAGCTCTGATTCAAGGCACGACCACGGTAATCCAGAATGGAATCAAGCCCGGCGAAGTGGTGGTTAGCGACGGTCAGGACAAACTGCAGACTGGCAGCAGGATCGAGCCGCGTAATCCCGGTGCGGGCAACGCGACCGCTGAACAAAAAGGCAGTGACAACCTCTCACCTGATGCCGGTGCAACATCCTCATCAGGAACCGTTAGTCGATGAGTCCATCGCGAATATTTATTCTCCGGCCAGTCGCAACTACATTGCTGATGGTCGGAGTCCTGCTCGTTGGCTGGGTTGCCTTCATGCAACTCCCTGTTTCCGCGCTGCCGGAAGTTGATTATCCAACCATTCAAGTACTGACGTTTTATCCCGGCGCCGATCCGGATGTGATGGCCTCTTCCGTCACTTCTCCATTGGAGCGCCAGTTCGGACAAGTTCCCGGGCTCACCCAGATGACCTCCACCAGTTCGTTTGGGAGCTCGGTTATCACCCTGCAGTTTGGACTTGATCAGAACATCGACGTCGAAGAGCAACAGGTGCAAGCTGCAGTTAATGCAGCCGCGACTTATCTACCCGCTGATCTGCCCAACCCTCCCATCTACAACAAGGTCAATCCGGCCGATGCGCCAATTCTCACCCTGGCGATGTCGTCCGATTCTTTGCCACTCTCAAAAGTCGAGGATCTGGCCGACACGGCTCTAGCGCAAAAAATTTCGCAGCTTCCCGGCGTCGGACTCGTTTCGATCAGCGGCGGACAGAAGCCGGCGGTGCGCGTTCAAGTCAATCCAACTTCGTTGGCTTCTTTTGGATTGAGCCTCGAAGACGTGCGCACCGCGCTCGCCGAAGCGAACGTCGATCAGGCCAAGGGCGTCATCGACGGCGCGCGGCAATCCTATACGCTTGGAGACAACGACCAGCTCTTCACCGCGGCTCAATACAAGCCCATTGTGGTCGCGTATCGCAACGGCGCTCCAGTTCGACTGAGTGACGTTGCTAACGTGAT
>JASHNX010000107.1 GCA_030041415.1 Candidatus Sulfotelmatobacter sp. | reverse complement strand
CCTTTAAGATCGAAAATCCAACCTGTAACCCTATCTGTGTTCGTGCGCATCAGCGTTTTTTCGCCGGTTGAGAGCTTTAGCTTATAGAGGTCGTGCCAGGCCTTGTCTCGGTCATTCAATCCGATGTAGACGATGTCGGGATCGCTCTTCGGAACTTCATAAATGATGACGCGAACTCCTTTCAGCCCGGTCAGATCGCGCGAAGGCGGAGCATCCGCGCCAGCCGCCGGCTTGGCAGCCGGGTCGACGGCGAAGACGTTATAGTTCTCGTCGCCGTCCTTGTCTTTCACATACAGAATGTACTTGCTGTCCCGAGTCCAGAAAAATGCGGGGACAGGCCGCTTGGTTTCGGTCGTGAGCAATCGCGCCGCACTGAACGGCTCGCCCACGCTTTTTACGTAGATATTGCGCGTGTCTTTCCAGGGCTTGAGAAAGGCGATGTATTGACCGTTTGGCGAAATCTGTGCTGCTGCAATTTCAGGGTTGCCGAAGATCAACTCACGGTCGATCAGTGGGGGCAGGCCGGCGCTGGTCTTATTCTGGCCTGCGATGACAGGGGCCAACAGAAGCAGGCACAATACGCAACGCAAGAAGTTTTTCATAGGAAGTATTCCCTTCGTGCAATGAATTGTGGAAGAGACGATGTCGATGGGAAACGCACCGCGCTTCAAACGATACTACACAACGGTTCGGGGGAAAATAGCGCCGCTCACTGGCGGCACAGATTCATGGGAACTGGATTGGTTGCAGTCTGGTAATCACGGCTTTTTTTGCAGATTATCAAGGCGCGGCTTACAACCCGGGCGGCGTTTCTCACGTTCCTATTTGATTCATATATAACAGTGGAATGTCGTTCGTGCGCGTTCCGCTTTCGGTCGAGGCGTGATGCGATAGTTTGTGCAATTTCCAGAATGGAGAAACACGCAAGATGGTTCGTTTTTCGCTGGCTACAGTGGTAGTGGCGGTCTTTATCTGCGCAGCGGCGCTCGCGCAGCAGGCGGAGCCTCAGCCCGAGACGCCCAAGGTGCAGGCGTTTGGCGGCTTTGTTTTCTTTCATGCCGACACACCCGGGATGCGGGGGCCGCTGATCAGCTATGCGCTTGACCAGCCCCCGAATACGTTCGGCATCCGAACTTTCTTCCAGGGATGGGACGCGCAGGCGCAGTACAACGTGTCGCGCTGGATTGGCTTTGCAGTCGACGGCGCAGGCCGTTATGGCTCGCCGTTCACCGTGATCGATGGAATCAAAGGTTTGCCGGATGGCAATACTTATTCTTTTTTGGCTGGTCCGGTGATTTCGTACCGCACGAAATCTATTTTTACTCCGTTTGTGCATACGCTGTTTGGGTGGGATCGCACTACTCTGGAAGGAAGCACGATTGAGACGCCGAGATTTCCGGTCACCTCAAAAGCGATTACTTATTACGACTTTGTCGTGGCGCTGGGCGGCGGAGTGGATGTTCGGGTCTCGCGCAGGATCTCAATCCGGCCGGCGCAGTTGGATTGGTATCGCAGCACCTTAAATCAGAACAGTTTTTATATGCAGGCGTTCGGGCTAACGCAGTATTTGAACGTCGGCACGAAAGAGCAGAACTATCGGTTCGCGAGCGGGATTGTGGTGAAGTTTTAGTCTAGTCCTGAGTCGCGAGTCCCGAGTCCTACGGCAATCCAAACGCATACACGGCGCTGCCGGCGGCGATCGCGACGTATTCTTTGCCATCGACTGCGAAGGCCATGGGCGCGGCGTAGACTGCGCCTCCCATCTGGAAATGCCACAGCGGCTTACCAGTAGTTGTGTCGAGCGCAATGAAGTTTCCTTCCGCATCTCCGGTGAAAACCAGACCACCCGCGGTTGAGAGCGCGCCTGACCATGTCGGAGAAGTGTGCTCGAACTGCCATTTAATGTGTCCTGTCAAGGGATCGATTGCCTTGAGAAATCCACGATACGGTTCGGCTTCATCAGAAGGGAAATAGGCGCTGCCGTAATAGGCATGCCCGGCTTCGTAGGGCTGTGGAGCGGTCGAGAAAATGTCGCACTGATCGCGCGCGGTGACGTAGAACAATGCGGTCTGCGGATCATATGCCGGCGCCATGAAGTTGGTGGTGCCGAGCGCTCCCGGGCAAACGGTGTGTCCCTCAACCGTGGGCGAAGCCGATTTATTTGCGATGGGGCGGCCCTCAGCGTCTTTGCCGTCGCTCCAGGTCTGCTTGCCATAGGCGGTAGCCGAGATCAGTCTTCCGGTCGTGCGGTCGATCACATAGAAGAAGCCATTGCGATTGGCTTGTGCGATCAGTTGCTTGCCGCGCGATTCGACCATGACTGGAACCTGGGTTGCATCCCAATCGTGCTCATCGTGCTTGGTGAATTGGAAATACCAGTTGAGCTTGCCGGTATCGGCGTTGAGCGCGAGCAGGGTGTTGCTATAAAGATTGTCTCCAGCACGACCTTCGCCGCGATTCGAAGGGGCAGGATTGCCGGTCGGCCAGAAAATCTGGTCGGTAGAGGGATCGTAGGTACCCGTGTTCCAGGCAGGCGCGCCGCCAACTTTCCACGAATCGCCTTCCCAGGTTTCGTGTCCGGGCTCGCCGGGACCCGGCACGGTGTAGAAGCGCCATTTGCGGACGCCTGAGTCAGCGTCGTAGGCGTCGATGAAGCCGCGCACACCGTATTCCCCGCCGGATACGCCGATGACAATGAGATTCTTCACCGCGAGCGGTGCGACGGTAAAGCTGTATCCCTTGCGATAATCGGCAGCGACAACATCCCAGATCACATTGCCGGTTTTCGAATCGAGCGCGATCACGTGGGCGTCGAGGGTGCCGAGAAAAACCTTGTCTCCCAGGATCGCCAGCCCGCGATTCACATGCCCGCAGCAAGGACGAATATCGGCGGGGACCTCGTGCTGATACATCCAGATTGGCCGGCCGGTGAGGGCATCCAGAGCGAAAGCGCGGTCATCCTGCGCCGTCGCGTAAAGGATGCCATCAACCACCAGCGGAGTCGTTTCGAGCTTCCCTGTCGCCGCTGTCTGATATACCCACTTTGCGACGAGCGAATGCACATTCTTCGCACTGATCTGATCAAGAGAACTGAACCGGCGTCCGGAATAATCGCCCGAATAAGTGAGCCAGTTCTGGGGTTCTTTGGAGGACTGAAGAAGGCGGTCGGCCGTGACCTGGGCGTGAGCCTGGATCACGAAGAGAAGCCAGATGCCCAGAATCCCCGCGCACAGACTGCTGGGGCTAAAAACCGAATTGTGGCGTGCCTGCTTTCGCGGCGCGGAAGCGCCGCTCTTCCACGTGACCTGGAGTACTCCTTGGGGAGAATCGATGTTCATTTCGCACCCATGCCGATGAGAAACGCTACGACGTCATCCAGGTCTTTGTCGCTGAGCAACTCCGGGGTATAAACCGGCATGATCGACTCGCGGCTCTTTCGGAACGAGCGCAGCTTGCCTTTTTCCAGCAAGTGAATCTGCTCATTCATATCCATGATCTGCACACTGAAATTGTCTTCGTTGAGCGCCACCCCTTTGATTTGCTTTCCGTCGGCCGTCACGACGGTGATGGTCTCGTATTCCTGGGGGAACTCTTTGGTCGCTTCGGTCAATCCCCAAGCTAGACGGTTGCTGGGATTGCGCACGGAATCGATGATGGCCTCACGCGTCCGTGAGCCACCGACTGAGCTGAGGTCAGGACCGATGCGCCCGCCTTGGCCTTCGACCATGTGGCAGAGCGAGCAATTTGCCTCGCCATAAAAAAGCTGCTTCCCGTGAACCGCGTTGCCGATGGAATTGGCCGGGGCTTTGACTTCCTGGCTGCGAATGTAGGTGATGATCTGCCAGATTTCTTCGTCGGTCATGCCCACGCCCTGGCCGTTGGTTCCGTTGGCAGGCATGGCGGTGCCGGGAATGCCATTGCTGATGACGGCAAACATCTCGGCCTCGGAGTGCGCGTGCTTTTTCTGTGCGCGGGTCAAATCGGGCCCGCGCCCTCCGCCACGCGCGCCGAGCCCATGGCAAAGGGCGCAGTTGATTCGGAACTCATACTCGCCGGCTTTTGCAGCTTTGGCGTCACCGGCGAAAGGATTCTGCGCGTCTGCGCGAGCCGCGACTGCGAATGCCAGAAAAAACGCGAATGCAGACCACAGAAAAATTCTCAATCTGGCGCAGGCGGAACTCTTCTTGATTTGTTTGGGTCGTCGAAAGCTTGCCACCGTGATCATCGTTGCGGGAAATTTGCAGAATTCTACGCCAAGCAAAGGCGAACGTCGCTTTGGAAATCTCGGAAAAACCCTCTCGCATACCTCCGATGCTCGGTCGTACATGGCCGCCGGATATCTGTGACCCGCGTCTTCGGTTTTTTACCCTAGAGATTCCCGTATTTTTGGCCGATCTTTCCCCAAAGCGGCCCGGTTTTTAAGTGTAGACACGCAAGTTGCTGAGCAATCAGCCCTTCCAGAGGAACGCGTTGGCTTGCGGAAGGCCGAGATGGGCGAGCACGCGGTAGGCGAACTCGCGAGCCAGTTCATCTAAGTTCGTTGGTCGGTAATAGAAGGCAGGAATCAAAGGGAAGATCGTGGCGCCGGCATCCGCGGCCCGATACATGTTGCGGATGTGGATTTTGTTGAGCGGCGTTTCGCGAACGCAAAGAACGAGGGGGCGCTTCTCTTTGAGGCAAACATCGGCGGCGCGCTCGATGAGGTGCGACGCAACTCCGTTGGCAATCCGGGCCAGAGTGCCAACGCTGCATGGGATGACGATCATGGCGTCGCTCGGATAGGAGCCGCTGGCCACATTGGCCCCGATATCGGCGTTCGATTGCTCTTTGAATTTGTGCTCTTTGGATTTTGACGATGCCGGCTGGGCGGAGTTTTTCGCCGCAATTTTCGCGGTGCTCTGTCCGGTGCGAAGAATCTGGCGCACAAGATTCGCGCGGCCTTGAATCTTCAGCTCTTCCGCCATCACACGAAGACCCGAGTCAGAAGCGATGAAGTTTACGTGGCTGACGCGAGAATCGCGCTCGACGGCCAGCAGGAGTTGCCGTAAGAACACCGAGCCGCTGGCTCCAGTCGTGGCGATCGTCAAGTTTTGTGGGTGGTTAGGCAAAGGTGCTCCGATTCGGAGCATAGGTAGTTGGGAAACCGCAGTCAAGTTTCTAGCCGACAAATGGCGTCTACGGCAAATTTGCGGTCGCGGCGCAGCGCGGGGCAACTTCACGCGCTGGCAGGCGTGGAGCGCGAAATCCGGGCCCAGGACTCGCAGAGCCGGAGAAAATATCTACGAGAATTCAGCCAAGCCTTTCGCAGTTATGACTCGCTGCTCGATTCGCAACAACTGCAGAATGCTCTGCGTGCTGCAGATGTCATTCTGATCGGCGATTACCACGCGCTGCCCGGGGCGCAGCGCTATGCCGCCTCGTTACTTGAGCAGCGCGCGCTTGCAGGCGGTCGTCCGGTGGTGTTGGGGGTAGAAACCATCTTTGCGCGCGATCAGCATATTCTTGATGAGTGGTGGCGGCGTGAGATCGACGAAGCCGAGCTGCGGCAGCGCATTCGCTTCGATCTCGACTGGGGCTATGACTGGGCTCCGTTTCATGAATTGCTGACTGCGGCCCGCGATCACGGGGAAGGCCTGTATGGACTCGATTGCATACCGCGGGAAAACTTGCGCAAGATCGGCGCGAGGGATCGCCATGCTGCGGCGAAGGTTGCGGAAATCCGGCAGCGGCACCCGAATGCTGCGATTTTCGTTTTATTCGGCGAATCGCATCTTGCGCCGGGACATTTGCCGCGCGCGCTGCAGAAAGAGATGCCCGAAGCCAAAACACTTACGGTTCTGCAGAATATTGATGCGCTGTATTGGCGCGCAGCAGGCGAGCCGGTCGATAAAGTCGATGCGGTGCGAGTTTGCGACGATGTACTCTGCGTTTTCAACGCGACGCCCCTTGAAAAATATGAAAGCTACCGCTTGTTTCTCGACCAGTGGAGCCGCTGCGATATGGGTCCTGACTTCGCTCCTACGATCTATAACCTGATCGACAGCCTGGCGGCGTTTCTCGAAATCAATCGCTATTCGCCGCACAACGGCACGCAACCGAAATTTCTGATCGACATGCTGCCGGAAGTCCACGGCAATTCTTCGGATGCAGTACTGCGCCGCCTGCTTTCGCGCAAAGGGGTGAGTGAGCAGCAAGTCGAGACCATGCTCGCCAGAGTGGAAGAGCGCGGCTGCGCTTATCTTCCGCAGGTGAATGCGTTCTACGTCCGGGAGTTTCAAATGATGCACGCTGCCGAGGACGCCGCACGGTTTCTTCATCATGCGTGCCGTGGTTTGCCATTGCGCCGGAATGGGCAAGGGATTGAAGGCGGGCGCGAGTGCGAAGCAGCGCTCACGGCAGATAACTTCTACCGGCGAGTTGTAGAAAACGCTGTGGCCTATTTCGGCTCGCGGGTGCTGTATCCTTCTCGGCCTGCGTTTGAAAGCGAGAAAGCTCCCGCATTATCCCGGGCGGCGTGCGAACGGGCGGCGAATGAAGCCTGCGAAGGAGATGCGGAGAAATTCGAGCTGATCGCAAAGGATTTTGGCTTTCGCCTGGGAAGCCAGATATACGATTTCTATCTTGCTGGAAAAGTGAAACCTGCAGGAGTGCGCCGATTGTTTCTGGCACATCTTGACGAGCCAGGACTTGCCCGCAAAGTGTGTACCGCCGTGATCGCCCGCGTTCGCGCCGCCTCGCGCGCGACTCGCGATTAGGAATCATTCCCGCCGCCGAGTGCTAATCTAGAAACTGGTGTTGGCTGATCGCTTACCCGACCGCCAATTGCTGGCGCCGAGTGCCGTGTGCGCTTCTTTTCCGCCGAGTCATGAACGCCGAATCCATCCGCGAATTGTTTGAGCAAGTGCGCCGGGGCAAACTCGCTCCGGATGAAGCCGTCGACCGGCTGCGGCATTTGCCTTTCGAAGACTTGGGATTTGCGAAAATCGATCATCATCGCTCGCTGCGAGCCGGCATGCCGGAAGTAATTTTCGGCCAGGGCAAAACGCCTGCGCAGACGGCCGAGATCTTTGCGCGGCTCGCGAAGCACGGCGGCAACATACTAGCCACGCACGCCGATCAGAAACAATTCGCCGCCGTAAAGAAAAAAGTGCGGGCGGCGGAGTATCGCGAACTGGCACGCGCCATCGTTCTGCAACGTGATTCGCGCAAGCATGGCAATGGAACTATCGCCGTTGTGTCGGCAGGAACGAGCGACATCCCGGTTGCGGAAGAGGCGGTGGTTACCGCCGAACTGATGGGCAATCCCGTCGAACACTTTTACGATGTCGGGGTCGCGGGCATTCACCGCCTGCTGGCGAATCGGGAAGCGCTGACGAAGGCGCGAGTGGTGATTGTGTGCGCGGGGATGGAGGGCGCGCTGCCGAGCGTTGTGGGAGGGCTGGTTGGAGTTCCTGTCATCGCGGTGCCAACAAGCGTTGGCTACGGCGCGTCGTTCGAAGGGCTGACCGCTTTGCTTGGCATGCTGAATTCCTGCGCGTCGAACGTGAGCGTGGTGAATATTGATAATGGGTTCGGGGCGGGGTACGTTGCGTCGTTGATTAATCGCTTGTAGACAAAAAGGGCGCGGCTTGCGCCGCGCCCGCTTCACCGCTACATCAACCTACAATCCCGGCTGATCTGAGGTTCTCACTTCCAGTTTGTTCTCGACGCTGAACGCGCCGAAGGTTTGGCCGGCGCGAATTCCGGCGACGTTTTTATCCATCGCGCTGTCGACAACGCCGTAGAGCGTGACATGGCCGTTGACGACGATGATGCGAATCGGATGCGCCGGATCGATCGCATACTTGCTCAGAACCGGATCGCGATAAATGGCGCGCGCCGTGCGCAGACGAATGCCGTCATCGAACATGGAAACCGGCTCGACGGCGATCTCGCTGATGACATCTTTAACGCCGGGCTGGTTGTAAAGGTCGGCGAGCGCCTCGTCGCGGCCTAAGCCCGTGCGATCATCGCCAGCTACCGTGACCACGCCATCTTTCACGCCAAGAGCGAAGTAGTCGAACGTGTTGTCATAGCCGACGCGAACGTAAGTCAGCTTCTTGGCAAGTTGTTGTGCGATCTGCTCATCGGAAACGCTTGGACCCGCGATTGTGATGAGGTTGCTCACGCCCTGCACGTTCGAGACTTTGCGCGCGATTTTTGCAGCATCCAGCTTGCGCTGGTAAAGATCGACCGTCCCGGTAAGGGTGACGATGCCGTTTTCGGTGCTGGATTTCACCTCACGGAACTGGTTTTTCGAGGCCAGCTTCTTTTCAACGTTGGTTTGAATTTGAGTGTCGTAACGAGCTGCCGGAACAGTCTGCGCGAGAAGGGGCGCATTCAGCAATGCCGACGCCAGCAGTGATCGCAATATCTTCAGGAGACGCTTTCGAGTCATAAGGTCACCTCCGACCCATTGACATAACTTTACGAATTAACCATACGGTTAATTGCTTGGTAATGAAGTGAACACGCGGTTGTCGGGAAAGTTGCGGAATACAGCCGGAGAGACAAGGATTGCTTTCGATGAAGAGGCCGTGCCACAAAACTTCGACCACGGTATCGAACAGAAACTGCAAGGTTCCTCGACTGCGCAGAATTGCCTTATAGGGGCGATTCTGCTTCGCTCGGGATGACAAAGATTCGCCGAGGATTTCTTAGCGTCGCTTGGCTGCCCTACGCTTGGTCTTGCTTTGATTCGGCTTCCGTTTGCCGAAGACGCGGGCGAAAATCTTGTCAACATTTTTCAGCTGGCGTTGCAGATCGAATGCGTACTCGATCCGTTTGCGCGGGACTTTGGCGGTGATTTCCTTATCGGCGAGTATCAGTTGATGGAAGTCCAACCCTTCTTTCCAGGCGCGCATGGCATGGGCTTGAACGACGCGGTACGCATCCTCACGCGAGACACCATGTTCGACAAGGTCAAGCAAAAGCTGGCCACTGAAGATCAGCCCATGCGTGCTCTCGAGATTGACCTTCATACGCCCGGGATACACGAACATCGTATCGATTAGATTGCTCGTCTTGGTCAGCAGATAATCAGCGAGCGTGGTCGAATCGGGCAAAATGACGCGCTCAGCGGAGGAATGAGAAATATCACGCTCATGCCAGAGGGCAACATTTTCGAATCCCGCCTGGGCATTACTTCGCACTACTCGTGCCAGACCGCTGATCTGCTCGGCATTCACGGGATTCCGCTTGTGGGGCATGGCGGAAGATCCTTTTTGCTTTTCGCTGAAAAACTCTTCGGCCTCGCGCACTTCGGTGCGCTGCAGATGGCGAACTTCTGTCGCGATTTTATCGAGCGTGGAAGCGATAACCGCCAGCGTCGCCAGATACTGCGCGTGGCGGTCGCGCTGGATCACCTGCGATGAGACAGCAGCAGCTTTCAATCCCAGGCGCGAGCAAATCTTTTCTTCGATCTCGGGAGTGAGGTGCGCGAAGATTCCCACGGCGCCGGAGAATTTTCCCACGCGCATGTCCTCGGCGGCGGCCGCGAAGCGCGCTATATTGCGCTGCGTCTCCGAATACCAGTTTGCGATCTTGAATCCGAATGTAATTGGTTCGGCGTGGACGCCGTGCGTGCGCCCGACCATGGGCGCGTCTTTGAACTCCCAGGCACGGCGTTCAAGGATTTCGGCAAGACGGTCGAGATCCTGCGCGATAAGCGCCGATGCTTGTTTAATGAGCAGCGCCTGCGCGGTATCGACAACATCGTTCGAAGTCAGGCCGTAATGGAACCAACGCGACTCGGCGCCGACAAATTCAGCGACGGCAGTGGTAAAGGCGATCACGTCGTGGCGAACTTCAGCCTCGATCTCATGAATGCGCTGGACGCTGAAATCGGCGCGCTCGCGGATGGCGCGTGCCGCGTCCTTCGGCACCATGCCGACCTCGGCCAGAGTTTCAGTGGCGGCGACCTCGACTGCCAGCCAGGTGCGAAAGCGGTTTTCGTCGCTCCAGATGCGGCCCATCTCCGGGCGGGTATAACGCGAAATCAAGGCGGCCATGCCTCCCGTAAATGCTGATGATAAGTGGGACAGAGGATTCTAAACGGATGGCGGAAAAGAGGCCAGCGGAAGCACGCGAAACCGTCCTGAGGTGACGCAAGTTGGAAAAACTGGCAGCCGCCGTAACGAGAGCTAGATCGAACCACGTTTTGCCTTTCGTCCGGTGATAAAGTAGTCTCGCACCGGAGAAAAGAATCAGTGTGTTTTTCAGCCACAGCGAACTTTGTGGGCAGCGGAGTGTTAGGGGCCGTCGGTGTCGTTACCTTGACGAAAGTGAAACACCGGCGCGAACTGCTTTTTGCGTCCCTGCCGACGCTATTCGCGATTCATCAGTTCATGGAGGGTTTCGTGTGGCTGGGATTGGATGGGACCCTATCGCCTGCTGTGGCGCATGACATGGGGGCGGCATTCATGCTCTATGCCCAGGGTTTGTTGCCTTACCTGCTGCCGCTAAGCGTATTTTTGTTCGAGCCTGATCGAAAAAGCCGCCGGCGCATGCTGCCGTTTCTTGTGCTCGGCGGAGCGACCACGCTTTATATATTGTGGGCGCTGACCGCGTTTCCCTTGCAGCTCTATGTCAAAGGAAACAGCATCGTGTACATCAATCAGGCGACCAACAATGAAGCGGTTGCCGTGCTGTACGTGATCGCAACCTGCGGTTCGCTTTTTTTCTCGAAGGTTCGTGCGATGGTGATATTCGGTGCAGCCAACCTGGCAATTCTCCTGGCGGTCATGGAATTCAAGCGCTATGCATTCACTTCGCTGTGGTGTGCCTATGCGGCGGCGGCAAGCGTGATCATTCTCGCCTACTTCTGGAAAAGCCACGGAAACCGGCCATTCCTCTACGCCGAACCGCTATGATGCCACTTTGAAACCGCTGGGATGGCGGGACGGCCCTCGAAATGGCGCGCTGGCACGTCCGGGACGAGCGGCATACAATGATTCTTTAGTCTATTCTTATGTCGCCTACGCCGGAAGATTTAACCATCCTGAAAGATGACATGATCGCCTTTATCGAAGGCCACGGCATGCGCCGCTTTCACGGCTACGTGGACTACGATGAAGTGCAGTGTGTAATGTGGGAGATGGGAAGCAATCCCGACGGATGGAAGGATTTTGTCGAACTGGCGAAAAGCGCGGGCGCACCATTTCTGACGATGCACTCCTGGAAGCTGGAGCGCGAGGAACTCGACGAACTTGTGCAAAGGCTCACGCAATCGGAGTTCTCTGACGGCGACGATGTGGAAGATGCGCGTTGGCTGCGCGCCCACATCGGCAAGATCGGTTTCCTGCAACTGGGTTGGGCCTATCAGGGATCGATGTTTCTCTGCGAGGTGAGCACCGAGTGGTATGAGCGTTACCAGCGGCTGCTTGAAACAGCGGACGACTTCGGCGGCATACCCATTGACGAATCGGATCAGGACGACGAAGGCTGACCGTGCGCTGGGAACTGGCCGCGACAAATCCTGCGCAAGTGCGTCGGCTGGCGGACGCACTGCAAGACCTGCCTGAGGTCCGACCGATTCTTCCTTCCTCTGCGTTCCGACCAATCTCTGATCCTGCCGAGCCTGGCGGCGCGCTTTACACTTTGGCGCAGCTGCTGGTGCGCCGCGGCTTGAGCGAGCCTGAGGCTGCGGCCCGTTACCTCAATCCGCACATCGATCACCTGCACCTGCCAGAGCAAATGACGGGCTTGCGCGCGGCGGTCGATCGCCTCGACGCAGCGATCGAGCGCAGGGAGCCGATGCTGATCTATGGCGACTATGACGTCGACGGCACGATGGCGATCATTATTCTGAAGACTGCCATCGAGCTCTGCGGGGGCGCGGCCGATTTCCATGTTCCGCATCGCATTCGCGAAGGCTACGATTTACGCGACGATGTGATTGAGCGGGCAGCGGCAGCGGGCATTCGGCTGATTATCAGTGTTGATATGGGCATCCGCGCTTTCGCACCGGCGGAGACTGCGCAGCGGTTGGGAGTGGATCTGATTGTTACCGATCATCACCTGCCGGGCGCAGATGGCGTGCCGAAAGCTCTATGCGTTGTGAATCCCAATCAGGAGGGCTGCGCATATCCCTACAAGCAGCTCTGCGGCGCAGGCGTGGCGTTCAAACTCGCCCAGGGCTTAATGCAGCGACGCCTCGATCAAAAAGACCACGCGCGGATGTTGCGGTCATTCCTGAAAGTTGTGGCGATTGCGACCATCGCCGACGCGGTTCCGCTCACCGGCGAAAATCGCGTTTTCGCAAAACTTGGACTCAACGAGCTGCGCCACGCCGTAAATCCCGGGTTGAAAGCTCTGCTGGAAGTTGCACAGATATCTAGCGAACGTTCACCGAACTCGACCGAAGTTGCTTTTCGTATTGCTCCCCGCATCAACGCCGCTGGGCGCATGGATGTTGCCCGTGACGTCATCGAGCTTTTCAGTGTAAAAGATGCGGAACGGGCGCGGCTGCTGGCGGGAAAGCTCGACCGGCTGAATGCCGAGCGCCAGGAAGAAGAGCGGCGCATTGTAAAAGCCGTAGAGGAGCGCATTGCCGGCGATGCGGCACTGAATGAGGCGTATTGCATCGTCGTGGATGGCGAGGGTTGGCATCGCGGAGTTATTGGTATCGCGGCGACGCGTGTGGTCGAACGCCATCATCGGCCGGCGGTTGTGATTACGCGCGAGGACGAAGAGGCGTTTGGATCAGGGCGATCGATTCGTCCGTTCCACCTGCTCGAAGCCGTTGAAGCGTCGCGGGCGCTCTTTACTCGCTATGGCGGACACTCGCACGCCTGCGGATTTTCCATGCCTTGCGCGAATGTTGCGCAACTGCGAGCCGAGCTGGATGCTTTTGCGCGCACACGCCTGACGACGGCGGATTTCGATCCTACGCTTGATGTAGAGGCGGAACTGGAACTCGATGAAGTTTCTCCCGCTCTCTACCAGGTGCTGCGGATGCTGGAACCGTATGGAACGGGAAACCACGAGCCGGCATTCGTCTCACGCGGAGTAAAACTCATTGCACCGCCGAAAATTCTGAAGGACAAACACATCAAGCTCAAGGTGAAGGCAGGTGAGCGGCCGGAGGTTGGGCAGGAAGAACTTTCCGCAGTTGCGGTTCTTGTTACGCCGAACTGCCATCCCGATAGCGCGGCGATTCGCCGAAGCGAAAAAGCCGCCGCGAATGATGCGAAAACCGGGAAACAAAGGCTAAGTCCGGTTTTCGATGCTCTTGGCTGGCACATGGCCGAGCGTCTGCAAACCACGCCGCTTCTGGCCGGGGATGCGATCGACATCGCTTTCACCATCGGTCACAACGATCACGACGAGTTCGGCGGAATTGAACTCGGACTGTGTGATTTCAAAGCTCCAGGTTGCTCCATCTCGGCCTCGGAGCGAGACGAAAGTGGACTTTAGACGCGGGGCTTGATGGAACGGATTAGGCCCGCTGCGAAGGATTAAGGGACGATCGTACGTCGGGATCGTTTCATCCCTTCTGGCCTTGCGGGTGAATGTAGTTCCGAGAGATCTCCTTTACCCCGCCCGCACGTCTAGCTGATCGATTATTCCTTGCGGCGCGCAAAACTGCGGCCCTACACCCGAGCCGCCGGACAGCCGAGGCGGCTGCCCCTACATGTTTAGACTAAACTGAAGTCGGATGCCTCTTCCGATTTACCGCCTGCGACGCTGGCTGGCCGCGATTGCCGTATTGTTCATCGCGACGATTGCGGGAATGTATTTTTATGCGCGCATGCGCGAGCGCAACGTTCTGAAGGAAATCCCGAACAAGATCGGGATCGACATCAAGCAGACGGCGTCCGGATTTCAGTTTTCGAAATCCGATGGCAAGCGGACCCTGTTCACCATCCAGGCGACCGATCTCAAGCAGTTCAAGTTGAACGGCAGCGCCGAGCTGCACAACGTCAGCATCGTGTTATACGGCCGTGATTCCTTGCGCTTCGATCAGATTTACGGAGATGACTTCACCTACGACAAGGAGTCGGGAAATGTGAAAGCGCGAGGAACTGTGCAGATCGACCTGCAGGCGAATCCTGCGGGTGAAACCGAACGGGATCAAAGTGTTCCCAAGCAGCTGAAAAATCCAATTCATTTGAAGACAAGCGACCTGGTTTTCAATCAGAAAAGCGGCGACGCCTACACCGATGCACGAGTCGATTTTCAGACGCCGCAGGCCAGCGGTTGGGCGGTTGGCGCGACGTACGTCGCCAAGACCAACACTCTCACGCTCGGATCGCAGATTCATGCAACGTTCGGTACGGATCACGAAAACCTTACCGCGGTCCACGGAGAAATTACGCGTGATCCACGCGTGATCGTGCTGGAAAATCCCAAGCTCGAGTGGGCCAACGAAACCGTCCAAGCGGAGCGGGCCACGTTCTTTTTGGGAGCGGATAACAATGTGCAGCGCGTGCTGGCGCAGGGAAATGTAGCCGCGCAATCGAAAGGTTCGAGCGAGGAGCAAATGCGGGCCCGCGCGAATGAATGCGAAGTGCTCCTGAGCGGAAAGCAGAATTTGCTGCGCACCGCTACACTCAGCGGCAATGTGCACGTCGAGCGCGTCGGACCGCAACCTATGCAGGGTGACGCCGGGCGCGCGGTGCTCGATTTCTCCGGACAGAACGAACTAAGGAAAATACACGCCGAAGATGGAGTGCATTTGGCGCAGCATGCGGCGAAAGCGGGCGCAATTAATGCAAACGCATCGCAGCCGCAAGACTTTGACGTGTCCGCGCCGGCGATCGATTTCTTTGTTGCCGATGGAAAACGGCTCGATCAGGCTATAACCTCGGGCGAGGCGCAGATCACGATCTCACCGGCAGAAACGTTAGCTGAATCGGTCGCGAAGCCGGTTGCTCAGCAGACGGTTGTCACTGCCGGCCGCTTCGACGCGAAATTCGCTATCACAGATGCCGGCGCGACCCGTCTAGCATCCATTCACGGGGAGCCGGATGCGAAGATTGTGAACTCGACTCCTGGTGTGCCCGACCGCGTGAGCACGAGCGAAAGCCTCGATGTCAGTTTTCTGTCTGCGGGCGGCATCGCGTCGATCGTTCAGCGCGGAGGCGTGGCCTATACCGATAACCAGCCGCCCGATAAGCGAACGCAGGCGTGGGCGGACAAAGCGACATACACTCCGGCCGACCAAATTTTGGTGCTTAGCGGAAATCCGCGGGTGGCAGATGGTGGCATGGCCACGACAGCGCGGGTTATACGCCTCAATCGCGCGACGAACGATGCCTTTGCCGACGGCGACGTAAAGAGCACATACAACGAACTCCAGGAACAGCCCAGCGGAGCGCTGCTGGCCTCATCGTCCCCCATTCACGTTACTGCCGCCTCGATGACGGCACATGGCTCGACCGCAGTGGCCCTCTATCAGGGAAACGCCCGCTTATGGCAGGATGCGAACGTGATCACAGCGCCATCGATCCAGTTCGACCGGGATCGACGGTCTTTGGTTGCTCAGGGCACCCCGCGGCAGACGGTTTCGACGATTCTGGTGCAGGCTTCGGATCGCCCGAATTCAGAAAAACCCGCAGCCAACACCGAACACAGGACGAAGAAATCGAAAACGGGCGAGACCGCAGAAGTGATCGTGATCACATCTGTGCGGCTGACCTATACCGATTCTGAACGGCATGCCCACTATGACGGAGGCGTGACGGCCAGGGGCACCGATTTCACGGCGACCGCGAAGACCGCCGATGCCTATCTTCTGGCGCGATCACAAGTTCAGGGCGTTCAATATCTTGCAGGACCCGGACGGCTTGATCACATGATCGCTGACGGCAACGTTGTGGTTCAACAGCCTGGGCGGAAAGCGGAAGGGCAGAAACTCGTCTACACCGCGGCGGAAGACAAATTCGTCCTTACAGGTGGGCCGCCTAGCATTTTTGATGCCGAACGGGGCAAGATTACCGGGGTTTCGTTGACTTTCTTTCAGGCCGATGATAGGGTGCTGGTAGAAGGTGAAGCGAGTACTCCTGTGGTAACTCAAAGGCGAGTGGCACGATAAATGCGTGCCGGGTAATTGTGAGCAGGCAAGATGCGGACCTTGGCCACGGATGAAATTGGCAAGTCGTACCGGGGCCGCCGGGTCGTAAATGGTGTGAGCCTGCGTGTGGATCAGGGCGAAGTGGTTGGATTACTTGGTCCAAACGGCGCCGGCAAGACGACCACTTTTTATGCCATCGTTGGCCTGATCCCCCCTGACACGGGCCGCGTGCTCTATGACGGCCAAGATATTACTGACGTTCCCATGTACCTGCGGGCGCGGCAGTATGGCATCAGTTATCTCCCGCAAGAAGCTTCGGTATTTCGCAAACTTACGGTCGAGGAAAACATCCTCGCGGTGCTGGAGGCGCAGCCGTTGTCGTGGCACGAGCGCCGCGAGAAGATGGAAAAATTCATCGATGAGCTTGGGCTGGAGCACATTCGTGGCAATCGCGGCTATGCGTTATCTGGTGGCGAGCGCCGCCGCGTGGAAATCGCGCGCTGTCTGTGCATCAATCCCACGTTCATCCTGCTCGACGAACCTTTTTCCGGGATCGATCCGATAGCCGTTCTTGACCTGCAGAAAATCATCAGTAGCCTGCGGGCGAGCGGCATCGGAGTTCTGATCACCGATCACAACGTACGGGAAACGCTCTCGGTCACCGACCGTGCCTACATTATTGATTCCGGCAGAATCTTCCGCCAAGGTCCACCGGAGCAATTGGCTGGAGATCCGGAAGTAAGAAAGGTGTATTTGGGAGAGAGTTTCTCGCTGGTGTGAGGGAATGAGCCGAGGACGAACCGATGAACATCGACGAGCGCTTGCAGGCGTTGACACATAACTTGGAGCTCTTATCGCTGGAAAGCGAAAAACATGATCGCCAGCTCGACCGAGCGGCAAAGCTGATCACTGAAGTCGCCGAAGGCACGGCAAGACTCCTCCGGGTTGTTGAGATGCACGAACATCGCCTCGATAGCCACGACGACCGGCTCGATAAGCTGGAATAGGTGCTCAGACCTCTGAAACTTTGATAAATGGTCCTATTACAGCACAAACTCAGCGTTAAGCTCTCGCAGCGGCAGATCCTTACGCCGGGTCTCGTGCAGATGGTTTCGGTCCTTGCGCTCAACAAGCTTGAGCTCAAGGACATGATCAACTCCGAGATGGTCGAGAACCCAGTTCTCGAAGAGCTGGAAGACTCTGTTCCGTTGATCGACGAAGTCGGCCGCAAAGAAGAAGACCGCGACCGGGCGGCACAGGCCACTCAGGAAGAAAATTCCATCGCCGCGGTCGAAAAGAAAGATCCGTTTGAAGAGATTGATTTTGGCTCGTTCTTCCAGGACTATCTCGATCCTGGTTACCGCACGCGCGGCGAAATGGAAGAGATTGAGCGCCCGTCTTTCGAGAATTTCTTATCTAAGCCGACCACTCTTACCGATCACCTTACTTGGCAACTGGGTGCGCTAAGTCTGCGCCCGGAAGTCCGCGAAGCCGCCGAAGAAATCATCGGCAATCTCAACGAAGACGGATATTTAATCGCCAGCGATGAAGAAATGCTTGGAATCGCACCGCCGTCGGCGCCGGAGGTGGATGCCGAGGCGACGAACAAAATTGTCAGCGAAGCGGCTGCCTTGGGGTTGGGCGCCGAAACGGACGCAGGTAGCGAGACGATCGCCAGCGAACTTTCCACAAATTCAGATGCGCAAGCGGAAACGTCGGAACTCGGCGAATCTACCGGCGTTGCCGAATCCTCGTTGGACGCCATGTCTGCGCCTTCGAGTTCGCCAGATAAGTCGTTTGCTTCGAGCAACGGAAATTCCTCTGCAGCCGCGGCGGCACCAGCACCCGATATTAAGAGCACGCGCTCTGCTTACAAACCTAACTTTTCCGCCGCCGATCTCGGCGAGGCGCTTGAGGTCGTGCGACAGCTTGATCCTCCCGGCGTGGCCTGCCGCGACCTGCGCGAATGTCTCCTTCGCCAGCTTCGCTATCATCAGGCTCATCTCGATTATCAGAAAAACGGAAAGCCCGTCAATGGAACAGCGCAGGTGCTTCAAGATGCTATCGCCATTGTTGACCAGCATCTGCGTGTTCTGACCGGCAAACAGCAAAAGGAAATCGCTAAGGCTATCGGACGCCCGCCCGAAGCCGTGCAGCATGCGCTCGATTACATTCGCACGCTCGATCCGCGGCCTGGGCTGCAGTACAACAAAGTGCAGGCACGGCTGATCGAGCCCGATGTTGCGTTCGTCAAGCACGGTGATGAATGGCTCGTCGTCATGAATGACGAAGACCTGCCCCAGCTTCGCCTCAACCCGGCTTACAAGCGCCTACTCACGCGGGACTCGAACGACAAGAACACGCGCGATTACGTCAAAGAGCGATATAAGAGTGCGATCCAGCTCATCAAAAACATCGAGCAGCGCAAGCAGACCATCACGAAGGTCTGTTACTGCATCGTCGCGCGGCAATACGAATTTCTCGAGAAAGGCATCGACTTCCTTAAGCCGATGATGATCAAGGAGGTCGCGGAAGAAATCGGCGTGCATCCCTCCACCGTGAGTAGAGCCGTGGCCAGCAAGTATGCGCACACGCCACAGGGTGTTTTCGAATTGCGCTATTTCTTCAGCGAAAGTGTGCAGGGCCCGGAGGGCGGCAGCACCTCGCTCTTGATATTGAAACGCCGCGTCAAGAAGCTGATCGAAGAAGAAGACCCGGCGCGACCACTCACCGACGAGCAACTCACCCGCATTCTGCAATCGCAAGGAATTCAGGTTACGCGCCGAACGGTCGCAAAGTATCGCGAGGATATGCGCATCCCAAGCACGCACCAGCGAAGGGTAAAGGCGTAATTCTGATGATATAGAAAAAGTGTCGTAGTCCTGAGCGAAGATCGTCGTTGCCAGTGGTGGTTTGCCAGCCCACGCAAGGAGACCTCCTCTACATGAACGTGGAATACACCGGACGTCACTATGAAGTCACAACCGCCATCCGCAAAGAAGTCGAAATTGGTCTGAACAAGATCCGCAAAATTCTGGGAGACAGATTCGAAGCGCACGTCATTCTCGCCGTCGAGAAACCCAGGCATAAGGCGGAAATCACGATCAGCCCGCGCAACGGTCCGCTCGTCGGCCTTGCTCAGGCCAAGGACATG
The DNA here is from genome assembly GCA_030041415.1 of Candidatus Sulfotelmatobacter sp. GTDB lineage: Bacteria > Acidobacteriota > Terriglobia > Terriglobales > Acidobacteriaceae > Sulfotelmatobacter. The sequence continues at coordinate 44,091 of JASHNX010000107.1, read as the reverse complement.
ACGATCGCGGTTAGCGAGGCGCTCGAACATCTCGAAAAGCAAGCCGTGAAGTATAAGAAGCGCTGGCAGGCAAAAAAGCTTTCGGCGCGAAAAAGTGAAGAAGCGAAGAAATGGAACGGCCATTCCTCCGAGGCGCCGGAGGTTCAACCGCGAAACGACGGCGCGATGCAAACTAAAGTCGGACTTACAGAAAAAACCGCCGTGCCCGTCGCCGTGCATCGCTATCCTGCCGTGGCCAGAACCACGGAGGTGCACCTTGTCCGCACCGACGAAGCAGTTGCCATGCGCCCCATGACCCTCGAAGAGGCTATTAAGGAAGCGCACTTCCGCGATCGCGACGTTTTCGTCTTCCGCGATCCCAAAGGCAAGCTGATGATCCTGCATCGCACTCGCGACGGAAAGATGGAGCTGATCGAAGCACCATAGGCGGCACGCGGTCGATGCACCAAAAGCTCGCGGGAGACGTGCCAAATCCCGATCCCTGCACGGTGGCTCATTGCCTCTTTCGCACCTCCATTCGACGAGCGTATGATTCCACCGCCGTTAAAACCTACCCGAGGAGATGACTATGAAAAAACTGTGCGGTCTAGTCGTTTGCCTTCTGCTTGCGCCCGCGTTATTTGCGCAGGAGCATTACACCGAAGGTCCGGTCTGGCGCGTGTCGCTGATTCACGTTAAGCCCACGCATATGGACGAGTACCTCGCCAGTTTGCGGAAGTCCAGCAAACCATTCTTCGACGAAGAGAAGCGCCAGGGAATGATCGTGGATTACAAACTCTTTCTGAAAGAAACACAGAACAATTCAGACGATTGGAACATCTGCATAGCGATCGAGTACAAGGATCATGCTGCCATGGATGGCCTGGCGGCCAAGAGTGAGGCAGTGCGCGACAAAATCCTTGGCGGCAAAGCTCCAGCACAGGAACTCGCGGAAAAGCGGCAGGAGATTCGTGAGACCGTCAGCTCCGAGTTGCTGCAGGAAATTTTCCTGAAATGAAAAAGCGACAACGTGCGGCGGGCATTCTTGCCCGCCTTCCTAATTGTGGCCGAAAATCGCAGGTTAGACCGTCAGAAATGCCTGAGACGTCGGCTTAAGATCCATACCGTCCTCATTTTGGGCTGGTCGGGACCGTACCCAAAATCCTGTCTGTGAGAATCCGCGGCGGAGAAGGTTAGGACTGATGCCTCGATTACGAGTTACTCTTTTGATTTTGTCTCTGATCCTCCTCTCGATGCCAGCCTCGCATACTTTGTTGCGAGCACAAACCGTTCCTCAGCCGAATCTCTCGGTTCACTGGGAAGAACTCACCGCAGCTGATTTCAAAGAGGGCGTTCAGCGGTCGCGAGGCACCTGCCTTCTACCCTTCGGAATTCTCGAGAAGCATGGGCCGCATTTGCCGATCGGCACCGATCTTCTCGACGTGCGTTACGCCGCGCTGCGTGCTGCCGAAAAAGAATATGCGATCGTGTTCCCAGAATATTATTTCGGGCAAATCGCCGAGGCGCGCCACGAGCCCGGAACCGTCGCCTACAGCCGAGAACTGCAGCTTGCGCTGCTGCAGGAAACGACCGATGAAATGTCCCGCAACGGATGCAAAAAGATCATCGTCGTTAACGGCCACGGCGGAAACGAACATCTGCTTCCATATTTCGCGCAGACCCAGCTCGACAAGCCGCACGATTACGTTGTCTATGTGTTCGACAAGCGCTCGCCGGATTCAGGAGGCCCGAAAAAGAAATCCTCGATAGATATGCATGCCGGCGAGAGCGAAACCTCGAAGATGCTGATTGCTCGCCCCGATACTGTCCATATGGATCGCGCCACCCAGGAATCGGGGGCGGATCAACATCGCCTGAATCTGCCGGAAGATGTTTACACCGGGATCTGGTGGTACGCGCGATTCCCGGATCATTATGCTGGCGAAGGTGCGGTGGCGACGCAGGAGCTGGGAAAGTTTCAAATGGATTGGTGGATTGATGCAATCGTGAATACCATTCGCGCTGTGAAAGCTGATGACGAGAGCCTAAAACTGCAGAACGAATTCTTCGAGAAGAGCCAGCATCCGCTGGAGACGAAGCAGTGAAATCTTAATTGCTGATTGTCGTTTTTTTGGATTGCCGATTGAAATACCCATCCCAGGCATTGGAGTGAATTATCTGGCCCAGGTTTTTCAGCCAGCAACCAAAAAGTCAGGAATCGTTAATTTCCTACGAACTCCCGATCAGCACGCCGGTGATGAAAACGAGCACACCGCCGAGGCCAACCTGCAGAGCTGCTGAGATCCAGGGAGTATCCATATAGCGTCTGCGAATCCAAGTGATCGTGGCCAATTCTGCCATCACCACCGCGCCGGCGGCCCAGAGCGCTATACGAAAATCTTTCAAAAGAAACGGCAAAGTATGGCCGATCCCGCCGAGAGCAGTCATCGCACCGCAGACAACCCCGCGTACCCAGGGATGGCCGCGGCCGGTCAGGCTACCGTCATCCGAGAGCGCTTCTGCGAATCCCATGCTGATGCCTGCTCCGGCCGAGGCCGCGAGGCCGACGAGAAACGCATCCCAGCTATTGTGTGTAGCGAATGCGGCGGCGAAGACCGGTGCCAGCGTGGAAACCGATCCATCCATCAAACCAGCGAGTCCCGGTTGCACGATCTGCAGAACAAACAACCGGCGTTGGGCCCGCTCTTCATCTTCTTTCACATTCGCCGGAAGCTTCTCCTTGTCGAGTTCCTGGGCTCGCTCTTCGTGCTCGCGTTCTTCGTTGATCAGGTCATCGAGCAGTTGGCGAATGCCGGCGTCCTGAGTGCGCGCAGCGGCACGTTCGTAGAACCGCCTGGTTTCCACCTCCATAGTGCTGGCTTCTTTGCGCACGGCTTCGATGCGCAGCGGCCTGCTCAGCCACAATGCCGGACGCTCGACGAAGCCGCGCACATCCTGGCGGCGAATCAACGGGATGTGCTCGCCAAATTTTGTGCGGAAAAGTTCGATCAACCTTCGGCGATGCGCTGACTCTTCCAGGCGCATGCCGTCGAACATTGCTGCCGACGCTGGATAGTCGGGCCGCAATCCCTCAGCGAAGTCGGAGTAGACACGCTCATCTTCTTCCTCTAGCGAAATTGCAAGAGCGAGCACTTCGCGTTCGGTCAATTCGTCAAACTTCTTCATGGCCGAATAGATTACCTGTCCGGGCGGACGTTGCACAAATCGAAAAACCCAGACGGAACATATTCTAGTGATTGAGATGAACGTAAATCCTGCGGCTGCAGATCGCTCACGCTGGTTTGGGTTGCGGTGCTACTATCCATTGCATGAACCTTCAGCGCCGCGCCAGAGTCCGCCGCAGTCTCAATTCGTCCGGCGCTAAGAAGAAGGCCCGTGCGGGGGTGGGGGCTCCTGAATTAGTAATCATTACGGGCATGAGCGGCTCGGGCAAAGCCTCGGTGCTTAAGGCTTTTGAGGATCTCGGCTATTACTGCGTGGATAATCTTCCCATTGCGCTGATCCCGCAGTTCGCGGAAATGTCGTCACAATCCTCGGAGATTCGTCATACCGCCATTGTGGTCGATGTGCGGGAAGGGTCGAAGCTCGACCAGCTCCCTGGAATCCTCAAATCGGTGCGGCGGATTATCCCGACCAAGGTGGCGTTTCTGGAAGCCTCCGACGCAGTACTGCTGCGCCGATTCAGCGAGACGCGGAGACCGCACCCGCTCGGAACTGATTCGCCCGTTAATACTTCCATTAAAGCCGAGCGCCGCCGCCTCGCAAAGATTCGCGCTTTGGCTGACATCGTGATCGATACCTCGAAGTTCAACGTGCACGAGCTGCGCGCGCACGTGACTGAACGCTTCCGCGAACATCCGAACGAAAAGAGCATTCTGGTTTCGAGCGTAAGTTTCGGGTTTCGCCAGGGCGTGCCCGAGGACGCGGACTTGGTTTTCGACGTCCGCTTTTTACCGAACCCGCATTTTGTGCCAGCCTTTCGCCCGCTTACGGGTCGCCATCCGCAAGTGGCCAAATACATCCGGTCGTTTCCGCAGACGCGGGAATTTATTTCTCGTATCTCGGACCTGCTGATTTATCTCCTGCCGCATTATGTGCACGAAGGCAAGAGCTATTTGACGATTGCGTTTGGATGCACTGGCGGCCAGCATCGCTCAGTGATGATGGCAGAGGAAGTCGGCAAGCGTCTGCACAAGGCGGGATACCGGATGAAGGTCGTGCATCGGGATATACCGAAATGAGAGCTTGATCTTTGGGCTTTGGTGGCGGTTTTCGAATTGATCTAAAGGTCTGCGCCCGCTTGGGCAGCGCCTCCGGCAACGACAAACCCGCTGTCAGCGCAGTAAAATAGGGCATCTGCACCCCGTGTGAAAAATTCACCGCCGGTAAGCGACGCCGGTAATTTCGGAGCCCAATGCGCCAACTGACCCGCCTGGTTCGTTACGCGCTGCCCTACTGGTGGCAGATCGCGGCGTCGGTTTTGCTCATGGCGGCGGTAGGCGCGCTGGATGCGTTCAAGTACGTATTGATCCGCCCGATTTTCGATCGCGTACTCAACCCTTCAAGCGGATCGAGGAACATCGAACTCTTCACGATTCCTCACACCCATTATGTCGTACTGTTGGAGCAGTTTGTTCCTGCCCGAATCACCAACGCCTGGAGCGCTGTCGCATTCGCGCTGGTTACCTCGACTGTGCTGAAGGGGATGTGTGATTACACGGGCACCTATCTTGTGAACCACGCGGGTTTTGGAACGATTACAGATCTGCGCGACGATCTTTACAACGCGATCATGCGCCGGTCGGCCGCGTTCTTTTCAAAATACGCAACCGGAACTCTCCTCTCGGCAATCGTCAACGATATCGAACGCGTGCAATACGCCATGTCAAGCGTGTTGGCGGAGTTCTTGCAGCAATTCTTTACCTTCATCGCGGTTGCCTGCGTAATTGTGGCGTTGGGAGGCAATCTGGCGTGGGTGCTGCTGCTGTTCGTTCCAGTCATTATCTACTCTTCGAGAAAGATCGGTACTCGAGTGCGCGCCACGACGCGGCAGGGTCAGGATAAGTTGGCAGAAATTCAAAATATTCTGCATGAGACCATCACCGGCAACCGAATCGTCAAAGCCTTCAATACTGAAAAATGGGAGATCAATCGTTTCCGCGGTGCAGCCCGGCGGTTGTTTCGCGCAAACCTGCGTTCCGTGGCGGCCTATGCCATCAGTTCGCCGCTCATGGACATCTTCGGCTCGGTCGGCATTGCGTTGCTGATGTTGCTCGGACGCGAGCGTATCGTGCATGGGGAAATGACGGCCGGCATTTTTGTGGCCTTCATTTCCGCGGTTTTCGGGCTCTACAATCCAGTTCGAAAGTTCGCCCTTTTCAATAACAACTTCCAGCAAGCCATCGGCGCGTCCAGCGAAATTTTCAAGTTCATGGACGTGGAAGACGAAGTTCGCGAGAAGCCGCACGCCAAACGCCTGCCTGCATTCTCGAAGAGCGTTCATTTCGAGCAGATCAGCTTTAGTTATGGAATTGAAGGCGGGGACACAGTCCTGCACGACATCAATCTCGATGTGCAGCGCGGGGAACTGGTTGCGATCGTTGGCTCCAGCGGAGCGGGCAAGAGTACCCTGGTGCATTTGATCCCGCGCTTCTTCGATGTTAGTCAGGGACGTTTGCTGATTGACGGCATCGATGTGCGCGACGTTACGCTCGCCTCGCTGCGCGAGCAGATCGGCATCGTTACCCAGGAAACCGTCTTATTTAATGACACGGTTCGCAACAATATCGCCTATGGGCAGCCAAATGTGCCGCTAAAAGATGTGGAAGCGGCAGCGCGCGCGGCGCTGGCCCATGACTTCATCAAGGCGCTGCCCGGCGGCTACGATGAGCTGATTGGCGAACGTGGCGTCCGTCTTTCCGGCGGAGAACGGCAGCGCATCGCCATCGCGCGCGCTCTTTTGAAAAATGCACCTATCTTAATTCTGGATGAAGCGACCTCGGCATTGGATAGCGAGTCCGAAGCTCTGGTTCAATCGGCGTTGCATAACCTGATGAGCGGCCGCACCGTGTTTGTGATTGCGCACCGGCTTTCCACCGTGCGCCGGGCCGACCGCATTGTAGTGATTGAAAATGGCGCCATCGCCGATATCGGCGCTCATGAAGAACTGATGGCGAAGCTCGGCACCTACCGGCGCTTGTACGATTTGCAGTTCTCTGACGTGGAGCAGAAAATGGATCCGGTGCAAAGCAGATGACTGGCGTTTACCGTATATCGGAAAATCTCTCATGCCCATTCGCTCCATGACAGGCTTCGCCCAAATCAAAGGCGAACTGGCGAATACAGATAAGGCGCCGCCGGCGCCGACAGCGAACAATTCCGTCTCGCCTCAAAGGAACGGACACGTCGGGTTTACACTCTCCCTAAAATCCGTAAATCATCGCTTTCTGGATCTGCATTTTCGCTTGCCCTCGGGTTGCGATTCGCTGGAAATGCAATTGCGGCGAATGCTCAAAGAGAAGATCGCCCGCGGCCACGTCGAAGTCGCACTTAACCTGGAACGAGCCAATAATGAAGTCGTTGCTCTGAACCGGCCGCTGGTCAGCGCTTATATCGCCGCTTTTCGGGCGGCGTCTGCGGAATTTTCGTTAGCGGCTGAACCCGACCTTAATACGATCTTGCGTATGCCTGGCGCGCTCGATTCGGGACAGGAACCGGAAGATGCAGCTCTCGAGTCGGCAGTCATGGCGAGGGTTGAAGAGGCGCTGGGTCGCTTGAACCAGATGCGCGAGCAGGAGGGCCGCAGCATCGAACGTGAATTGCGGCAGCGCATGACGCACCTGGACGAGGCGGTAAAGGCTGTGCAGATGCATCGCCGCACGGTCTTGCACAGCTACATCGAAAAACTGCAAACGCGCCTGCAGGAACTACTGGGATCAAGTCCGGACCGGGAGCGCGCCATGCAGGAAGCCGCCCTGCTGGTCGATCGCAGCGATATTCAGGAGGAGACCGTGCGCCTCGAAAATCACATCCGCCATTTTCACGATCTGCTCGATCAGGGCGGCGAGATTGGCAAAAAACTGGATTTTCTTTTACAGGAAATGAACCGTGAGGCGAACACACTGCTTTCGAAGACCTCCGGGCTGGCAGGCGACGCACTCAAGATTACCGAGGCCGGTTTGGTGATGAAAGCGGAGATCGAAAAATCACGCGAGCAGGTGCAGAACCTGGAATGAGTTCATCGCCGCACAAAACCCTGGTCTACATTATTTCGGCCCCATCCGGTTCGGGTAAATCGACGCTAGTCAATGAATTGCTCAAATCGGTGAGCGGCCTGGAGTTCTCGATTTCGTACACGACGCGTGCACCGCGCGGCAGCGAAACGGATGGAAGACAGTACTATTTCGTTTCCCGTCCAGAATTCGAAACCATGATTCGGAATGATGAATTCCTGGAGCACGCCGAGGTTTTCGGCAATTATTACGGGACTGCTCGCCGCTTCTTGCAGGAAGCGGAAAAAAACGGTCGCGATTTACTGCTCGATATTGACGTGCAAGGAGCCGCGCAGATACAGAAGAAGATTCCCGAGGCAATCAGTATTTTTATTCTGCCTCCGAATCGCAAAACCCTGGAAGAGCGCCTGCGCAAGCGCGGAGAAGACCGCGAGGAAGTGATTCAGCGCCGGCTCGTCACCGCCGCAGAAGAGATCGAGAACTACGGTAGGTACAACTACATTCTGGTCAACGACCGGCTAGAAGAGTCGATTGAAATTTTGCAAAGCATTGTGCGCGCCGAGCGCTGGACGCGTTCTGGCGATGTGCTGCCGGCGGATAAAAAGACGATCATCGAAATGGCAGATAATTGCCGGCTGGCGAACGTAGGCCAGCGGCTGCAGCCGATTTTGGGCTCATTCAAGATCGGGGCTCTGGAGAGTGCCAGACCTTCGTAATCAAAATATGGCATTGACAGCCCCGCAAATTTCAGTTTCGTGGGACAATAGTGAGGCAGTTCTTAGCTTCCCCGGGCAAAGAACGAAGCGCAGCAACTTTCGGCAATGAAAAATCTTGCATCCCTAAAACAGGGGGAGAGAAACCATGAAATTGATCGAAGGCTTCGACAGCAACTATCGCTACATTCTGGTCGCCGCCCGGCGTGCACGCCAGCTGCAATCGGGAGCTCCGCCGGTAGTCTCGACGAACTCACGCAAGCCTTGCCGGATTGCCCAGGACGAAATCCGCGCGGGTAAGGTGAAGTGGGAAATTCCCGAAACCCGCACCGCGGCTCAGGAAGCAGCCGAGACTTTAGATCAAGCCTTCGGGCACGAAGCGTAAGTCGCTGGCGCGTCCCGCTCATCTAAAGGCCGGCGACCATATCTCGACGACCATGAAAGTTGCTCTGGGAGTGAGCGGCGGAATCGCGGCCTACAAATCGGCCGAGATTGTGCGTTTGCTGCAAGATCGTGGCATTCGCGTGCAGGTCGTGATGACGCGCGCAGCCAAGGAATTTGTTCGGCCTCTCACTTTTGCGGCTCTCTCCGGCGAAAAAGTCATTACTTCGATGTTTGCGACGGGTGAGGAGCAGAACTCCAACATCGATTCGGCGATCGAACATATTGCCGTCGCACAGTCGATTGACGCGCTTCTGGTTGCTCCCGCCACTGCCGACGTTGTCGCGCACTTCGCGCAAGGCCTTGCTACTGACTTTCTGACGACGCTTTATCTCGCCACGACCGCGCCGGTTGTGATCGCTCCTGCGATGAACGTAAACATGTGGAATCACCCGGCAACGCAGAAGAACCTGGAAATTCTGCGCGCGCGGGGCGTAAGAATTGTCGAACCGGGCGAGGGTTATCTGGCATGCGGAATGATTGGCGCGGGCAGGCTTGCAGAAAACGAAGCCATTATCGCGGCGGTCATGGAGGCGCTGGGCGCATCGCAGGATCTGGCAGGAGAAACTGTCCTTGTAACGGCGGGTCCGACCCGCGAGAAGATCGATCCCGCCCGCTACCTCACTAACCGATCCAGCGGACGCATGGGGTATTCCGTTGCAGAAGCCGCGTTGCGACGTGGCGCTCGCGTATTGCTGGTCAGCGGGCCAACATCTCTGACTCCTCCAGGCGCGGCTGAGATTACCCGCGTGGAATCGGCCGCGCAGATGCGCGATGCGGTGTTGCACCTCTTGCCGCAAGCTACGATTGTTATCAAAACGGCGGCGGTTTCCGACTACCGGCCAAAGTCGGTATCCGAGCAGAAGATCAAACGCAGAGGCTCGATCGCACTCGAGCTGGAGCCGACGGCAGATATTCTCAAAGATATCTCCGTTCACAAGCAGTCGCAGATAGTGATCGGCTTTGCCGCGGAAACCGAGAACGTCCTCGAGAACGCTCGCCAGAAGCTGGCCTCGAAAAACCTCGACGGCATCGTCGTGAACGACGTGTCCCGCGAAGGCGTCGGCTTCGACTCCGACCGCAATCAGGTCACGATCATCACTCACGATCAGGTCGTTGAAGTCCCCGAAACCACTAAGTGGGAGGTCGCGCAACGCGTCCTTGACCAGGTGGTGCGCATACGCGAGCGCCGCAAGTCTGTCCTGAAAGCCTGACGGATTTTTTCCTTGCAACTAGGACGCTGTCGCTAGGGTTCGCTGTGGCGTACAATCTCGTGAGATTTGTGCCAAGGAGCTCGTAAATGACACAAAAAGTGATTGAAGTGGTTGGCACCTCGAAGCAAAGCTTTGCCAAAGCCGCTGAGAGCGCGGTGGCCGAGGCCTCGAAAACCGTGCGCGGCATCAAGTGGGCGCACGTGGAATCGCTCGATATGCAGCTCGAGGGCGCGAAAGTCGCGCTTTACCGTGCGACGACAAAGATCTATTTCGACGTGGAGAAGTGATTGGCCCAAACGCTTGATCCGGAATTGCGCGCCGCGCTGGCGAACCGAGTTCGTTTTTATCGCGAGCTGGGTATTTATGATTTTTATCGACGTGAGCTTTTCCAGCGTAGCGCATCTGCCGAGTCGCCCGCGAGCAAGTCGCCGATGGACCCGAACCCGGCGCTTGCGTCGTCGTTGGACGCAGTGTCTGGGAAATTGTTTGATTCAAATGTGCAAACCCTAATGGCCGCAAGAAAAACTGCCGTCTCATCTGCAGCTGCAAATATTTCTGAAATCGGCACGACGAAGCGGGAACAGGGCGTCGACGATCCGGTAGCGGCCCTAAAGATCGTCCGCGAAGATCTCGGCGATTGCACGCGTTGTAAATTGTACAAGCTTGGACGCAAGCAGATTGTTTTTGGTGTGGGCAATCCGCATGCACAGTTGATGTTCGTGGGCGAAGGCCCTGGCGCGGATGAAGATGCGCAAGGCGAGCCGTTCGTCGGCCGCGCCGGGCAGTTGCTCAACAACATGATCAAGGCGATGGGCTTGCGGCGAGAGGACGTCTATATCGCCAACGTCGTGAAGTGCCGTCCGCCCGGCAATCGAACTCCCGAACGCGACGAGTGCGAAACCTGCTCGCCATTTCTTATGAGGCAGATTTCCGTGATCAAGCCGAAGGCCATTGTCGCGCTCGGAGCGGTAGCCGCGAAAAATCTCCTCGCTATTAACGCTCCCATGTCCGACCTGCGCGGGCGCTGGTACGACTTCAAGCCAGTCGGCGGCGATCCCGATTGGCCAGGCTCGCGGCTCGCGGTCACTTATCACCCGGCATTTCTGCTGCGCGATCCGCGTCAGAAAGGCGAGGCGTGGAAGGACCTGCAGATGGTGATGAAGTATCTGGGGATCGTGCCGCCGAAAACATCGTCCGAATAAGCACAACCACGATGTTGCCGCGCATCGCTGCTATGCTCTTACTTCCGGATCGCAATGCCTGAATTTTGCGACGTCGCACTGCCTGTCCCCCTGGACATGGTTTTCACCTACGGTGTCCCTGCCGTGGCCGCGCCGGTTGTCGGCGGACGCGTGCTGGTGCCTTTTCGTCAGAAGCGGCTGACGGGGATCGTTGTTGGATTGCATGATCGAACGCCTGCAGTAAAGACGAAAAATATTCTAAGCGTGCTCGATTCGGCGCCCGTCCTCGAGGAATCGTTGCTGCGCCTCGGCCAATGGATTGCCGATTACTACCTCGCTCCGATCGGCGAAGTATTTCGTACGATGCTTCCTCTCGGCGCCGAATTCAAGCGGGCGGCTGTTTATCGAATCACAGCGGAAGGACGTATGGCGCTTCATCTGGCGGGAATGTCAGGGTCGTCCGCACGATCACGCCGTACGCCAGACGAGCAGGCCTGCGAATTTCGCGTGCTGGATTATCTCGGCACGCAAGACGCGGATTCGGCCGAAAGCACCGCCGTCGTGGAGCAGAAGTTGCGTTCAGCTACGCGCGCTTCCCGATCGATCCTAGACGTAATGGTGCGCAAGAAATGGATTACTCGCGAAGACGTATCCGATGTTCGGGAAGCCGCACGTACAATCAAAGTCGCGCTGCTCAGATCCGCCGAAGGAAAACTGAACGATAATCAAAAGGAAATTGTTGAGATTCTTGCCGCGTCTGGGGGAAAGCTGCCGGTAACAAACATTCGCGAACTCCAAGTGCCGCGAACGACACTCACGACTCTGGTAAAGCGCGGCCTGATCGAAATCATCGACGAACCAGTTGCCCCAGGACAACCCCGCAGCAAACCGCGGCCGTCGCCATTCGATTTTGCGTTCAACCCAGCCCAGGAATCGGCGCTCGCCCACATCCGCGAAGCAGTCGACGCCCGAAAATTCGCGGGCGTTTTGCTGCACGGTGTGACCGGCTCGGGCAAAACTGCGGTTTATCTTGCCGCGATGCGAGCGGTTCTTGAAGCTGGGCGTTCAGCAATTCTCTTGGTTCCGGAAATCGGGCTTACCCCAGCCGTCGCGGCTGATCTGCATCAGATCTTCGGAGATGAAGTCGCGATCCTGCACTCGGCTCTGTCAAACAAAGAACGCGCACAGCAATGGCACCGCATCAGGAACGGCGAAGCTCGAATTGTGGTCGGTACGCGGTCGGCAGTTTTCGCTCCAGTCGCCGATCTCGCCTTGATTGTCGTCGACGAAGAACACGACGCTTCCTATAAGCAAGAAGAAACCCCGCGATACCATGCGCGCGATGTCGCGGTCATGCGCGCGAAGATGGCGGAGGCAGCGGTTGTTCTCGGATCGGCGACTCCTTCGCTCGAATCGTATTTCAACGCGACGAAGAACAAATATGCGCTGATTGAATTACCCGATCGCGTCGAGCAGCGGCCTCTGCCTGAGGTCGAGATTATCGATATGCGGCAGGAGTTCCAGGAAACCGGCCATGAGCAAGTTATCTCGCGCAGGTTATCTGCAGAGATCAAAGACCGGCTGGAACGCAAAGAGCAGGTGATGGTACTGCTCAACCGGCGTGGCTATTCGCCGGTCGTTCTCTGTCGCGCGTGCGGAAAAGCGCTCGAGTGCCGGAATTGCGCAATCGCGCTCACGCATCACAAGCGCGAGCACAAGATGATTTGCCACTATTGCGGCTATCTCGCACCGGTGCCGAAGAGCTGTGTGCACTGCGGCAGCGAGTACGTATATTTTCTCGGCACGGGATCGGAAAAACTGGAGGAGTTGCTGCATGGCATGTTTCCGCAGGCACGCATCGCGCGGCTCGATCGCGATACCGTCCGAGGACACGAAGACTTCGAACGAACGCTGAACGCGCTTGGCGAAGGCGAACTCGATATAGTCGTGGGCACGCAAATGATTGCTAAAGGACATGACATTCACGGCGTCACGTTGGTCGGCGTGGTCGGAGCTGACAGCGCACTCGGGTTGCCTGACTTCCGCGCGGCCGAGCGGACATTTCAATTGCTGACGCAGGTTGCCGGACGTGCTGGCCGAGGCCAGTCTCCGGGCAAGGTAATCTTGCAGACTTACTTTCAGGATCACTACGCGGTGCAATACGCCGCGCATCACGACTTTGGCGGATTCTACGAAAAGGAGTTGCGTTTCCGGAGCTGGATGCACTATCCGCCATACTCGGCGCTGGCCAATATTCTGGTCCGCAGCGTTAAGCTCGATGAAGCATTAGAGTGGTCCGGGAAGCTGGGAAAATGGTTCGAGCAAAACCGTCACGAAGGCGTGCGCGTGCTGGGCCCGGCAAGCGCGCCGATTATGCGGTTGAAGCAAGATTACCGCTATCATTTCGTACTGAAATCGGCGAGCCGGGAAAAGCTCAATCGAACGTTGCGCGCCATGTTGGCCTACGCCAATGCGCAAAAAATTCCGAGAACCCAGATCGTCGTGGACGTGGACGCTTTGTGGCTGATGTAATCTGCAAAGGATGGCTTAACGATGCCGTCGAAGGCACAATTCTTCTCCACTCCGGCTGCATGGCGCGCATGGCTGGAAGCGCATCATGGGGATACACAGGAACTCTGGGTGGGCTTTTACAAGCGCGCTTCCGGCCGACCGAGCATCACCTGGAAGGAAGCGGTGGATGGCGCGCTCTGCTTCGGCTGGATCGATGGCGTCCGCAAGAGTATCGACAAAATCAGCTACAAGATCCGCTTCACTCCACGAAAACCGCGAAGCACCTGGAGTGCAATCAACCTGAAGCGCGCTACTGAGCTCGCGGGCATGGGAATGTTGCATCCGGCTGGCAAGGCAGCTTTCGAAAAGCGCAGCAGTGAGCGGACGGCGACCTACTCCTACGAGCAACGCAAGCGCGCGAAACTTCCGGCGAGCTACGAAAAGAAATTTCGTGCAAATGCTGCCGCATGGGAATTCTTTCAGTCGCAGGCGCGTTGGTACCGGCGAACCTCAGCTTATTGGGTGATCAGCGCAAAAAGAGAACCGACGCGAGTCAAACGGCTCGATCAGCTGATCCACGATTCGAGCCGGAAGATGAGCATCGCTCCTCTCAAACAGCCCAAAAAGCGAAGCAACTAAAGTAGGCAGATCGACGTGCACGCTGCTACGTTGACCCTGATATCATCGTGGCGTAGGGCATAGCGGTATGGAAGACGAAGACGCACTTCCTTTTATTTCCGGTTCAGGAGAAGGACTTATGGAAGAAGGTCCGGCTTTGCATGCAGGAGCGCGCCGCAACGAGGATATCGCGCTTGACCTGATGAAGTTTGTGGCAATGACTACGGGATACGGGCGCACGACTTCCTCCGGCGTAGGTTTTCAGGGAACGGGTTCAGCAGCCAAACCCGATGAATATGCCGCTCACTTGCTGGAGTTGTATGGAAAATGCCGCGCTGCGGTTGAAGGAAAAAAGTAAGCGGCCATCTAACGGCGATCCGCACAGTATTCTTCAGAAGCGAATATTGCTGAGAAAGCAGCTTTTGAAGAGACAGCCCTGAGAAGAATAGAACCGCGGCTGGGCCGCGGTTCTGGATATTTGGCGATGTTCCGACGCCGTTATCGGCGTCCTTTCTTTGCTTTCTTCTTGGCTTTCTTGGCCGGAGCTTTTTTCTTTGTTTTCTTGGCCGGTTTCTTCGCGGCTTTCTTTTTGGCAGGTTTTTTCTTAGCCGTTTTCTTCTTCGCAGGTTTCTTCTTGGCGGCAGACTTTTTGGCACCACCACCTCCGCCTCCAGCTGGGGCGGCAGGTCTGGGTGGGGCCGGCGGCGGAGGCGCCATTGGCTCGCTCATGTCCGGTTCGGTGCCGGCCGGTTCCTCTTCTTCCTCTTCTTCCTCTTCGAAATCTTCTTCCAAAGACTCGCTGTAGGCTCCGCTGTCGCCGAAGTCCTCTTCGTCATCACGTGCGTAGAGAGTGGGATCGTAGAACGTCATTGCTCCTCCTGATCTTTGTTGGCTTCCTTGCGCCAGAATGATCGCTCGGCTGCCGGAAAACAAAAGTTAAAAGGCCGAAAATCGTGTGCTCGAACGGCGCGCGATTATAGCACGACGATTGGTGCACGCTGCAAGACCCATCATCGCACAAGTCTGCCTTTCACAACGAAGCGAATGAAGAAATGAAGATTCGATGGAGAAAGTGGGAAGTTGTTTATAAGAAGGTCATATCATCGGTAGACTTGAAAAACCGGCGGAACACCCACGCTTGTGTTCCGCCGGGCCATGGTATTGGTGGTCATTTGAGAGTCTTTACAAAATCGGCGACCGCCTTCGCGTCGGCATCGGAGACGCCGTTTAAAGCTTTCTTGTGCGGCGGTTTCTTCGCATCGTCTCCTTTGGTCAGTAGATTTGTAATGTCGTCGGCACTAAGGCTGGTCCCCTTCAGGGCCGGCCCAATTTTGCCCTGACCTTGGCCTCCGTGGCAGGCTGAGCACTTGGTTTTGTAGAACGCGGCTCCATCCTGAGCAACGACGGGAGACGCCGCAAGGGCTGCCAACAACGCAACCCCGGTGAGCGGGACAAGCAAGGTGCGGAAACTCATGAGACCTCCTTGTGTTTCCTATGTCCGTGGCTTGATTGGAAAACAGCGCGAGGATTGTATCGTACTTTTGTTTGGGTATTACTATCTATAAAAGCGTCAGGAGATCTGCGCGATCCACTCTGGGAATCAATTGTCCAACCGGGTTCAAAAACGAATTCAGTGGGTAGGCTGGACGATCAGGATCATTCCCGGCCGAAGAATGGCGACATTTCCATTGTTGCGCTTCAGAGCAGCTACCGTGGTCTTGTAGGCGGTAGCGATCGAATAGAGGGTTTCGCCCGACCGGACTGTGTGACGAAGAACAGCCGCGCCCTCAGAAGGATCTTCGATGTGCGATGGATTCGAATTCTCGTCCGCATCTTTATTGCTGGCCACCTCGGTCGTCTGGCGATGTGCGGATGTGTGCGATGCCGTCAAGGTCCTCTCGCTGCCAGGTGATACGGGAAGGTGGAGAGCCAGAACCTTCCGCCCAGAGAGGCTGTCGCTATGTAGGCCGTTCCAGCGGCGCAGCATCTTCGGAGAAACCCCAAAGTTCTCGGCAACAGTTTCCACCGTATCTCCGCGGCGAACGTGATACCGGGTAATCCTCCGAGCATAAGTGGCTGTATCCACAGGGTGTTTGCTGGGTGCGATGGGAATAATCAAATGCCCGTCATGCTCCAAATCCGCTCCATCGATATGATTGGCCACCTCGATTGAATTGGCGGTTACCCGATAAGAATGGGCGACGGAAGCGACAGTATCACCCGGTTCAACCTTGTGATAACGCCACCACAAACGCATGTCAGGAGGGATGGAAGCGATGGCGGTTTGGTATTCGTCCCTTGTTCCAGCCGGGAGGTGCAGCTCGAATTTGCCTTGCCGGGGCGTGCTGAGCCGCAACAGGCTGGGATTCAAATCCTGCAACTGATCGATTGTCGAATCCACACACTCGGCGACCAGGCGCAGGCTTACGGGATAGTCGATCTCCACATTGTCAGATGGAACGGGGTCATCCAGGGACACGTCATCAAAGCCGTACTGCGATGGGTTCTTGGCCATGATCGTGACTGCCAGGATGATGGGAACGTAATTGCGTGTTTCCCGGGGTAAAACGTTGCGATTATAGAGTTCCCAAAAATCAGCGTATCCGGTACGTTTTACCGCAGCCTGCACGGTTCCGGGGCCGGAATTATAGGCAGCCATGGCCAGATACCAATCGCCAAATTGCGCGTACAGATCACGCAAGTGCCGGGCTGCGGCGCGAGTGGATTTCGCCGGGTCTTGCCGCTCATCCAGCCACATGTTGTGTTGCAAGCCATAACCGCGGGCGCGGCTGGCCATAAATTGCCAGATGCCGCGTGCTCCTACACGCGAAACTGCCAGAGGATGGAACCCTGACTCCGCTTGAGCCAGATAAATCAAATCCTGAGGAACGCCCTCTTCCTTGAGGATCGAAACCATCATGTCGTGATAGCGGCCGGAACGGGCGTAAGCGCGCTCGAAGGTTCCGCGTCCATGAGTAGAAAAATAGCTGATATAACCGGCAACCTGGTCGGTCATCATGAGCGGCAGATCGGAATGCGTGGCCTTGATCTCGGCCTGAGCTTTGGCCTTTGTCCTCGCGTCGGCCGACGGGGTAATACCGTTGGTCTCGTCAATCGGCGCGGGTTCGGATTTCTGACCGTCCGAGTCGGCTAAATCGCCGAGGTTCAATTTGTCGATGCCGGTAACGATGCGCTCGAATTCCTGTTCCAGACGATTGTCAGAGCGGATGTCGAGTTTGCTGTCGAGCAGGGCGTTGCAGGCGACGTCGAAATGCTGTTTGGCCGTATCGGTTTGGCCGGCCTGATAGGCATCCAAGCCTGCCTGATATTCCTTCTCCACCTTGGCGATTAGATCGGCAACCGCGTCAGGAGGCGGAGGTGCAGTTGAAGTTGCAGTTTCCGCTTTGGAGGCAGCTGATTGAGCCTGCGGTGGCGGGGTGCTCGCCTCTTGGGGGCTCGGTTGGCTTGCAGAGGCTTCAGCCTGTTTTGGCTGTGCCGCCGGGTCTGTAGGACTGGCTGTAATGGCTGGTGGAGCGCTTGCCGCATGAGCAACGACAACCGGCTTTTTGGCGGAACACGATGAGCCCGCCAATACCACAGCAGTCAACATCGCAATCCGCATCTGGAGAATTCCAACCTGCATACTTATCTATGAGATACGCACTACTCCCCGTGATTACAATCCCGTGAATTATATGCGAAATCGTACCGTGCCATGAGCCTCAGGTCAACCGCCGGAAAGTTCTGTTTCGGTTACTTTCGGCATATCGGCGACCGGTTACCTAACTGAGACTGCAAAACAGAGATCCGACGGCTTTGTCCCCCTCGCATATCTGAAGCCGTCAAACCCGCCAGTAGTCTGGACGCCAGACCTGTATGGCCGTCTTGATATCTGCCCTTGAAAGTTTCTCAGTGAGCGCCCGCTCGGCGAGTTTGGCCAATTCCCCATCGGATGCAAAACGAAGAGCGATCAGTTGTTCCTCGGTCAGCTCGGGAATGCGTCCACGCAGGGGTTCGGGTAAGAGCATGGCGAGACGCAGGCGCTCCTCAAGCCGAATCACCCGATCCTGTACCCGAAGAGTGTACATGCGAACCTTGACTACGGCGGTTGCGGCAGCGACAGAGATTATAAAGAACGCGGCGGAGTGCCAGCTTGGCCGCCAGATGAAGTGGACAGTCGCTGCGATAGCTGTCAGTGCAAACACCGGGAGCACGAAGAAATGGAAAGGCGGATCCAGCCGCGTGTGATTGGCGAAAGTCTGGGGTTTCTTTTCAGCCATGACGAAGGGCCTCGTTTCGTGAACGCGCCAGTGTAGCAGAGCGGTGTGCGGTCGTCAGCGTGGAGTCCTCGGGCGTCAGAAGCGCCGACTGATTGTGGGGAAGGACCGAGTTGTGCGAATCCTTTGTCTCCAGAATAGAATCCAAGGCGAGAATGAAAGCCATACAAGTCAAGCAAGTGGGCGGACCGGAAGCGATGGAATTGGTGGACTTGCCCGTTCCGCAGCCGAAGGCGAATGAAGCCGTCGTGAAGATTGCGGCATCGGGCGTGAACTTTATCGACGTTTACTACCGTGAAGGACGTTACAAAGCGACACCGCCGTTTGTTCTCGGTCAGGAAGCCGCCGGGGCGGTCGTAGCCATCGGCAGCGAGGTTAAAGCAGTCAACGTGGGAGACCGCGTCGCCTGGTGCGGACAACTCGGAGCCTACGCAGAGTATGCCGCCGTTCCAGCGGAGCGGCTGGTATCGATTCCCATGGGTGTCAGCGATCAGCAAGCTGCCGCTGCTATGCTGCAGGGCATGACCGCGCAGTATTTGTCGTACAGCACTTACCCGCTGAAGAAAGGCGAAACTGCGTTAATTCATGCTGCCGCAGGCGGAGTCGGGCTTTTGTTGGTGCAGATGGCACACAACATTGGTGCGCGGGTGATCGGCACAGTTTCGACGGAAGAAAAAGCCGAGCTGGCACGCGCGGCAGGCGCGGACGAGATCATTCTTTACACGCAGACGGATTTCGAATCCGAAACCAAACGGCTCACGGGAGGCAAAGGTGTCGATGTTATCTACGACTCGGTTGGCAAGACCACATTCGAGAAAGGCCTGAACGTTCTGCGTCCCCGCGGAATGATGGTGCTCTTCGGAGGCTCAAGCGGGGCCGTGGCACCTTTCGATCCGGTCATCCTGTCCCAGAAAGGCTCGCTCTACCTGACCCGACCTGCCCTGGTTCTTTATATCGCGAGCCGCGAGGAATTGGTTGCACGATCACAGGCGGTTTTTGAAATGTTGGCAAGTGGAAAACTCAAGCTTCGCATCGAACATACTTATCCCTTGGCTGAAGCGCAGCGAGCCCATCGCGATCTTGAAGGACGGAAAACGACGGGAAAACTGCTGCTGATACCGTGAACGGTATCAGAACGGCCCTCGGCGGCGTGAGATTTAATTGTGCATCTGCCTGTCGGGTTCGCCCTATCGTGCCTTCTCCGCCCTTACACTGTAGTTGGTCGTGAACTCATCATTAGCCGTGAGTTGTAATCCTTCGAAGCCTAAACCTGCGAGGTTCAGTATCGGGCAAAGAGTCAGCCGGTACACCCGCCGCACAATGTCGTATCGAGCAAAAGTGTCCAGTCCGAGATTTAGCGTCCGAACAAGCCCAGCGATGCTGTGAAGTTCCGGAACAATTTCGACCGTCTCAAATGGTTCCAGCAGCAATCGCACGCCTGAAGCCGTGAACCTCCAGAGTTCGTTGTCTCTGAATCTTGGGGCGCAAGCAGGAAAGCTTGCCAGCAGCACGCCGCCAGGTTTGAGTACGGCGTGTATCTGTTTCGCCGTTCCGACTGGATCGCGCAGATAGTCGAAGACTTGCGTGGCGATCGCCAGGTCAAAGGTAGCGGGTGGAAATGGCATAAGTTCCGCATCCGCCAGAACATTTACAAACTCAGTTTGGACGAGGTCCAGCGCGAAGTAATGCTTGACACTTCCACCAAACAAAGGGCGATAGGGTTGATATCTGCCTCCAATATCCAGGATGGTCAGAGACTGGCCCTGAAACTGGCGAGCCCAGGCCGCGAAGACGATACGCCGTGACCGAAGAGTCAAATAATTGGGATCGGCAAGCGAGGGATAAAGTCGACGGTGGGCAATCCTGGCCAGCGATTCCATAGTAGTCGGTGTACGAGACGCTTTGTCACGGCATCTTAGCCGAGTGCATCCGCGAATAATTTCGCAGGTATTCCGGTACTTTCTGCCCCTCGAGAAGCCGTTCGTCCGCGATCGGTTCGCCGGTTTCCATCGCTAGCGGCAAGACTCCTGCCCAAGTCGGGAACGAATAATCTTCTTCGTCGTCGATTGCCGGGCCGGTGCGCACCTTTGACGAGAACTCTTCAATCGGCAATCGCAGCACCGAG
Source organism: Candidatus Sulfotelmatobacter sp. (assembly GCA_030041415.1). Lineage (GTDB taxonomy): Bacteria > Acidobacteriota > Terriglobia > Terriglobales > Acidobacteriaceae > Sulfotelmatobacter. The sequence continues at coordinate 23,779 of JASHNX010000107.1, read as the reverse complement.
GTTTGCTTGAGTTCGCGCTCGTTCGGCTGGCGTACATCGGCCCATCGACCGGGAATGACGCGCTCGGAGAGCAGGTGCAATGCTTCCAGCTTTTGCGCCGGATCGTCGACCAGCGCGGCTTTGCCCAAGACCACCACGGAGCGGTAATTCATCGATTGATTGAAGATGGAACGCGCCAGCACGAATCCATCGACCAGAGTGACCGTCACGCAGACCGGTAGGCTTTCCTTCATGTGACGCAGCATCCGGCTGGCGGCCGAACCGTGAATCAGCAGGGTGTCGTCTTTGCGTCCGTATAAAGTCGGAATCACGAATGGCTGGCCGTCGACGGTGAAACCGACGTGGCAGAGAAAACCTTCGTCGAGGATTCGATATGCTGTGTCACGATCGTAAAGTGCGCGATGGGCTTCGCGAACCACACGGGTGCGCGCGGAGGGTGCTTGAGCTTCGGACATTTGGGAAACGGCTCCAGGCAAGCGCCAAGGATGGTGAAGGAGAAGTGTAGCATCCGGCGCCCAAGGCCGTTTCTGTTTACATCACGAAAATAAAGTTCAAAGCTTGCCCTACCAATAGAACTTCATCGCGAACTGGAACTGCCGCGGATCGTAGGCTGCCGTGGCCTGACCTGCATTCGTGAACAGCGGGCTCACCGCGGATACGTTGTAGCGATTCGCGATGTTGAACATGTCGGCGATCAATTCAAGATTGTAACGTTCGGTGAAGTAAATGCGTTTGGCGATCCGAAAATCGTCGAACACGGTCCAGGGTTGCACGCCGGCGTTGCGGCCGAGGGTCCCATCGAGCGACGATAGGGTGCCGTTGAAGTCGGCAGGACAGGGTTCCTGAAAAACCCCAGTCGGAGAAAACTTCGAAGGAACGGCCGGATAGCCCAGCGCGGTGCACGCGGGATTTACAACTGTATTGGGACGGCCGGTGAGCGATGACAACTGCAGATTGTCGTCATTGCCGGTAATGATATTGAAAGGCCGTCCGGAACCGAACTCGATGAGCGGGGCGAATGTCCAATCGCTGAAAACCTTTCTGCTAAAGCCGCTGCTCACCTTGCCAACCTGGTAAACGCCGCTGAAGACGAACCGGTGCCGCTGATCGAACAAAGAGGTCGAACGATCGCGGTTCGGGTAATAGCTGTCTTGCGGTGTGAGCGTCGCCTCTAGGTCGGTCGAGTCGTCGATGGCGTGCGACCAGGTGTATGAAGCTAGAAATTCGAAGTTGCGATTGAAGCGTTTGCGCAGGTTGGCGCTGAATCCGTTGTAGTTCGACGTGCCGGTCGAGTAGTTGGCATCCATGTCGCTGAACGGGATGCAGCCCGCGAGAGTCGCCGGATTGCAGGCAGTGTTGAAGCCCTGGCTCGCCAGACCTTGCAGCATGCCTTGCGCGATGGTTACACAGCCGGCTCCGCCGCTTTGCTCAAGCGCAACTGCAATCGAAGGATTCAAGCCGCTGGGACGGAAGAAACCCATCAGGGATGACGGCACATAAGCCTTACCATTTGGAAGCACGCCGCAAGGCGCAAACGCAGTAGATGTTCCAACGGTAAATGGACTAGTCGGATAATTTGGATTCGTCGGCCCGATTCCCGCTGCCACGGCGGCCGCTTGCGCAACCAGCAGGTTGTCGATCATCAGATCGCCGCGAATCGCATTGGAATTGATGGGCCGGTTCAGATGGCGCCCGCCATTGAAGTTGTAGGCCAGGTCGAGGGCGTAGCCGCCGCCGAGATCCCGCTCCACGCTGAAGTTCCCCTGCTGCGCATACGCGTAGACGAAATTCTTGGCCTGCGGATAACCGAACGGTTGAAACGCGAGCGGCAGGAAGGTCGCGGGATTGAGGTAACTCTGATTGAGGAATACGGAATTGGCCTGGAATGAGTTGAACTGCTGCAGATTGGGCTCATAACCGAGAGCGGCCAGAGTTGCGGCGCTTGCAGAGGCTGCGCAAGGCGATCCCGCTTCATTGATCGGCAATCCTTGAAAGATAGGAATCGCGTTGAGGTTACCTGGCTGCCCTGCGGTCGTACAGCCACCAGTTCCTGCGAATACGAGTTGGCCGCTGGTCGAGCCATCGGAGGCGTCACCGAGGAAATACAGGCCGAGCAGCGGATGGTCAAAAAAGATTCCGTACGAGGAGCGCACGACAGTTTTGCCGTCACCTTTGGGATCCCACGCAAGACCGACGCGTGGCTGAACGCCGTGAGTATAGGTCTGGATACCCTTCTGTAATCCAAGGAAGTTGTATCCCGCTTGAGCCAGAGGGGTGACCGGCTTGAATTGCGGCGGAAACTCGATGTCGTAGCGCAAGCCGTAGTTCAAAGTGAGATTCGGACGAGCCCGCCACGAATCTTGCCAGAAAACCCCCAGCGGCTTGTTGGGGAATGAATCGTGCGGGTTCCCGATGCCCTGAATGAAATCTTCCGGCAGACCTGCGCCGTAGGCTTGCACGGGCGAAAGGCTTGGAAATGGATCATTGGGCACCGGAGAGGTGAACCCGAGATCAGCCGATGTTTGCGCGCCGAAATCGTATACGCCGCCATAATTCACGGTGAACGTGGCATCGGTGGCAATGTAGTTGAAGTCCGCGCCAAATTTCGTGTTGTGCCTACCGATCGTCCACGAGAAATTATCGGTGAACTGGTAGCGCTGCTCAGTTCGCTGAATGTAGGAATAAGGCTCGCGTCCGAAATAAGCGTACCCCGGAATGTTCACGGCTGGGTCGGACCCTCCCGGTATCGCCGTGTTGTAGAAGTAAGACAAGCCGCGGCGGGCATATTGAAAACGGAATTCGTTGACCTTGCTGCTGCCGATCGTCCACGTATCCTGAGCCACGCCGGCCACGTCGCGATAGGTCTGTTCGGAGGTGCGCGAATATGCGTTCTGCCCGACAGGTTGATCCTGCCCGCTGACTTCGATTCCGGTGATCGTGCTGGGGCTCACATTGACCCGCAGCATCAAGCGATTGTTCACGTTGATGTTGTGATCGATACGAAACGAGTAGAGACTGGTTCCCTCAAACACGGGGAAATTTCCCACTTGCGCACCAAGAGTCTGATACGACGTGGGAACAGGCGCGCACGGGCCGGGAGGAGTGCAACTCGTGGGAAATCCTGTCCAGGTGGATAACAGACCTCCGCTCAAAGCCTGCACCAAGGCAGTGGGCCAAGTCCCCTGAATGGCCTGGCCGGACGATGCGCCCGCCAGGATGGTGTATTTCTCAACTCCGGCCAAGAACAGGGGGTTTGCTTCCGCGGCCAGAGTCGCTGGATCCGTTAGAAAACTCACTTGGTCGGGAGTGAGTTGCAGCGTGCCGAATGGGAGGCCGACCTGGGCCGTATTAAAGGGAACGAGTCCGAAATTATCCGCGCCAATATCGGAAAAACCAGTCTCGTGCCGCCGTGTGACTTCATAAGAAAAGAAATAATATGTCTTGTCTTTCTTGATCGGTCCACCGAAGGCTGCTCCAGCCTGCACACGCGTATACGCGGGATTCGGAACCGTGCTGAATGGATTCACCGCCTGGAAATCGCGATTGCGCAAAAAGCCGAACACATCGCCATGAAAATCGTTCGACCCGGAACGCGTGATGATATTGACCACGCCTCCTGCCGCGCGGCCATATTCCGGCGCGTAATTGTTGGTGATGATTTGAAATTCCTGCACGTCTTCCTGCGAAACCGTGGAGCGAACTCCGTTTACGCCGTTGTCGGTGTCGTCGGCGCCATCGACGTTCACCAGGTTCGAACGTGCGCGCTGGCCGCTCATGTTCAGGCCGGACGTGGGCGCGGCTCCCGTTTCGGGTGCGTTGTCGCGATTTACCTGCGAATCGGTCAGGGTAAAGTTGATGTAGTTGCGGCCATTGATAGGCAGATTGTCGATTCGCCGTTCGCCGATTGTGTCCGTCGTTGAGGTGCGCGAGGTCTCGATCAAATCCGCTTGCGAGGTCACCTCCACGGTCACCTTACCTGTAGAGAGCGCCAGAGCGACGGAAAGTTCCACCAGTCCTCCAACCGTGATGCCGACGTCCTTAACTTGAGCCGTATCGAAACCCTGAGCCTGCGCCGTCACCGTGTAGGTTCCTGGAGGGAGCAGGCGGACGCTGTAACCTCCCTGGTTATCGCCAGTTGCAGTGCGCACCACGCCCTTGGCGACATCGCTGGCGACAACGGTCGCATTCGCCACAAGGTTGCCTTTGGGGTCCTTGACGGTGACATGCAGATCGCCGGTAGATGCGCCGCCCTGACCGAAAACGATAGCCGAGGCAAGGACAACGAACAACGAGACGGAAAGAACTTTGTGGTGGCGGATGGTTAATCCGAAAATCATAAGAGTCTCCCTGGGCGCCGCTCAGCCGCGGCGGAACAACTCCGATGGTTCGCCAATGTGATTCGAATTGGGATGGTGCGCCCCGCTGGTTTTTACACCAGTTCGGTGGCTAAAAACAAGGCTGGATAGAAGACGGTAATCTTCAAAGTTACAAGTCCATGCGAGAACGTGCACTCAGCCCGGCGCGACTGTCGGGGAGGGTCAACGCAATCCTCTGGGATGTGCGTGCATCACTGGCTTATCTCATTGCGGAGAGCCGAACCGGAACAGCGGGATTCTGCAACCTGCCGAGCAGCATGGCCGTGCCGCTTAGCTGCTCGTAACGGTCGGCCACCCGTGCAGCCGCGAACCCCGAATTGGGCCAGGCCAATGCGATATAGATTCGCGCCATAGCCATGGTTGCATTGCGGCGCAGCAGCAGAGCGTCATTCACCAAAGCCCGAGCCGGATCAGCCAATCTCGCATCGCCGCCGGCAAGCGCCGACTCGCCTACAGCCACGAGCACGCCTGCATTCTCGGCGACCAGATGAACATAAGCAACCAAGGCGAGCAATCGCTCACGGCGCACTCTTCGGAACTGGGCCGGTGTGAGGCAGCGCCGCAAGTATTCATCCTCGGCAGGGTTGGTGAGATTCCGAAATGCTTCAACGTCAATCGGATGAATCGATCCGGTTAGGTTTACGCTTTGTCTGTTCTGGAGGGTCTGCTTGACCGAAAGCAGCAAAATTGCGCTCAACGTCAGAGCCGCGATGATGACGATAAAGATGGCTAGATTCATTTTTGGAGTAGACGCTCCAGTTCCCGGTTCCAAACCGCAAGATTGTTTTCGGGCAAGGGCTGCGCAGAGATTGCCGGCTTCTTTCGGGGAACGAGAAGGTAATAACACCAGATCAGGACACAAACGTGGTAAGTCGCCATATTGAGCAAATCGAAAACTATTCCGTTCTCCGGTAAGGCGAAAGAGACTTCTACTGCACGACTGGCTAGATGCTGGCAGAAGACGATAGAAAAACCGAGGGCGATGCCAAAAGTAGCTCTATCCCAACTCAATCTGAAATAAGCGGCTAACAAGAAGACGAAGAGAATAAGTCCGCATTGGACTACATAGGTCGCTTGCAACAGCAGAAGCGCGCCCGCGACCAGCCAGTGAGGATTATGCGGGGTGGTATAGGCTGCAACCAACACAGCCAACAGTGTCAGCCCCACCCCTGCACAGGCGAACGTTAAGTCTCCAGCCTTGGCGAGGGCGGACCGCGAATAGGTCAAGTGGCGTAACAACTCTCCAATCACCGCAAACTTGACAAGGCCTCCGATGATCAAGGTGACCCAGAAGATCCGCCAATAGGATTCTGCGGTGGTCCAAGGAAGAACATCCACAGCGTAGAGCGTGAAGGTCTCAATCGCTTCGTAGATGAGGTAGGCGAAGAATACGGGGTAGGCTTTGTAAAATCCGCGGCGATAGAGCAGAACTGCCAGCGCCACTTGCAAAATGTCAGGCGCAAGCCACAGGTAATGCCATAGTAATGAATGAGAATGAAGCATAGTGGCGGCTCTGTACTTTACCGCGACTATGCTTCCGACATCAAATCAGATCGAATCTTGTTCGGTTTTCGTAAAGTCTCTGTTACGTGTCTGGATTAAGGTTTGCAGACTGAAGTGCCGCAGTTGCCCGTTCCGTTATCCGCATTCGCCACGGTTGGGAGCGCCAAAGTGCTCAAAAACATCACAGCCGCTGCGACCACAAGTAGCATACGTTTCACGATTGTTTTCTCCTTGTTTGCAAAATTGAAGCGTGATATTTTCATGTGCCGGACTTGGAGAAAACATTACTTTGGTACTGTTATCTGTTCGGAATTCGTAACAAGAAATGACGCTCAAATCCGCTCTACAGGATCTTCGGGAAAGCACGCTGGCTGCGGTATCCGGCCTATTGGCAAAGCTGGCATATCTCGGATCGCTACGCACCGGCGAGGGCGGGTACCGGCATTGGGGATTGTCGCTGGTTCATGGCGAGGAGGCGTCCCAGCGAGCATTGAAAACGGCTCACACCGAAGTCCTGTCAACGGTGTTGCGCACTCCGATACCGGAATTAGTGGAGGACCTGCGGGAGTCGAGTCAGGTAAGCGATAAGAGCGAGACTGCTTACCTTGAAAGTATGCAAGAGCAATTCGGCGTACTGCTTCCTTCCGCGCAAGACAGAGCTTCTGCGCGTCACCTCAGTTCAGTGCTGGTTGCGCTTTCGAGCCTGAAGAAGAACCAAAAGCGTGCCACTCCGTCAGCTTCATAGCCACGCCGACCACCTGTCCGATGATCTCCGCTTCCTGTGGATGGCGCAAAACCCGAATCGGAACGGGTGACAAGGGATGCGGCTGCAGAACCAGATCGTCGCGGCGCATGCTGCACCAGCAGCAGGTATGCCCGTCCCGCGTCTCAACGAAATAAATCGGCCGCTCGTATTCGCAGCGCCATAATCCTTCCACTACTTTGTTCTTGGCTTCATCGATTTGAATGAAGCTGCCGGGCTGCAGGATGGGGTACATGGTGAAATCCTGATTGCCTATATAGCCGTAGGTGAAGTCGCTGTGCGCGAATTGCGCCAGGTAGGATAACGGCACCAGGCCCCACTGCTCCACCATGCGGCCGAGATTGGCAGTGCGTTGCTGATCGAATGCCGGATCCATGCGCACCGGCATCTGCACCGCCGACATTCCTGCCAGCGTTTCCGAAACGTGTGATTTGGGTGGCGAGATCATGCCCAGGTCGGCTGCCATATTATTCATGTCGACGCCATACCAGGCCAGTAGTTCCCGCATGTCGCGGCGGTAAATCACCGACAACGTATACAGGCGAAAGATGCTGGGCAAGACATTCTTTGTCTCGATATCCGACAAGCGGCTGGGAGGAATCGAGAATTCTTCGTTGCGATACTTCTCGGCCATGCGCGCACTCGACATCTCTACGTCACGCATGGTCAGCCCGAGTTTCTCGCGCAGGGCACGAAGGCTCTTACCAGCTGGGAGCATGACACCCCTCCAGGCAGAAGTGCCCGCAATCATAGCAGGGACAATACTTTTAGTACATGATTTCAGCAATTTTTTTGCCGCCGGCAAAGTCTGTTACGAAATCCGAACAAGCCCCCAACCGCGTAAATACTGCTTGCAATTCGGTTTTCCTCAGCCCAGGCATCGTCGCGGCGGGAAGGTCGCTTTTCTCGTGCAGGCCCCGATCTGTCCGGATTTTGTAACAGGCGAGTTGAGAAATTTAACAAATGCGGGTATTCGTCGCCTTCCGGCCCACTTGTCTAATCTCGTTCGACACTCGCCAGTTCGACGCCCTTGGCTTTGATTGCCCACGCCATGCGGGGGGTATTGTGAGCGATGCCAAACTGGCCTTGCCCATTTAAAACGATGATGCCGCCATGCCCGTTCAATCGCTGCTCAAGGTAATTCATCGCCTCGCGTGCGGCCCATTCCGGCAAATTGCCCGCGGCGACGCGGTCGGCGGTCCACTTGGCGAGAACCAGCTTCATGATCGGTTCGCCCCAGCCAGTGGTAGATACCGCGGCGCTCTGATTGTCGGCGTAGCAGCCGCAACCAATCAGTGAGGAGTCTCCCAGCCGCCCTGGGGCTTTGTTGAGCGTTCCACCGGTCGATGTCGCGGCCGCGATATCGCCATTACGATCAAGAGCCACCGCGCCCACGGTGTCGTGGGTCATTTCGGGGGCAAACAGATGGTTGCCATCCTTTACCGAATCGTGCCGCGCAGCTTCGGCCTGAAATTTGCGCAGATGCTCGATTTCGCGGGGGATTACCAGATCTTCGTTTCGGCATAACTCGATGCCGTGCTCGGCCGCGAAGCGTTCGGCACCTTCTGCCACGAAATAAACATGCGGACTCTCGCTCAGGATCTTGCGCGCAGCGCGCACGGGATTGCGGAGCCGCTCGACGCAACCAACTCCTCCCGCACGGAGCGTCGCTCCCTCCATGATCAGAGCGTCCAGTTGGACCTTGCCCTCGCGATTGAGGAAACTGCCGCGGCCGGCGTCGAATGTATCGTCATCTTCCATGACGACAACCGCTTCCCCGACAGCATCAAGCGCAGAACCGCCGCGCTCAAGCACGAGCCATCCTGCGGCAATTGCATTCCGAACTCCACGAACATGGGCTTCGACCATGTCGTCGGGCATGGCCCAGGCTCCGCCGTGAACGACGAGAACGGGATCAATTGGCAATATTTGTCCCCAAAATCAATAGCGTGACGGAATAGGATAGCAGGTGGCTACATCCGGTCGGAACGCAGCATGTCGCGAACCACTTGGGCGAGGAAGAGATAGCCGTCAGAGTCGATGGGACCGGCGGCCGACACTTTGAATTTAGCCGTACGCTCTTTGGCATCGAAATAAAAAATCAAGTCAGAAAGCGACTCGTGGGCTTCGCGGCACAGGGCACGCAGTTGCATTAAGCCTTCCACGCCGAGATCTGATTTCCCGAGCTTTCCGATCTGGTCCAGAACGCGAGTCAGTTGTACCTTCCACTCTGCGAGTTCCGACTCGTACTTCAGATAGGATTCAGCGTCTCCAACAATCAACAATTCCAGTGTCTTGAGGTCTGATGGCGTGAGCGTTTGGCGCGCTTCGAGTTTCGCGAGCAAAGCCTCGAGGTCCAGATTAGACAGAAGAGCCTGACGCGCCTCGGCCTCGACTTGATCCAGCTGCTCTTCGAGGAACTCGTAGTTTTCGCTGGTCTCGGTCGAGCGGCAGCGAGATGCAAGATCCAAAGCACTCTGGATGCCGTTTTTGATCTGCTGCTCTTGTGCCTGCGTCTGTTTTGAGCGAGGCTCGTCCATAAGCCGGTTCCCCCGGATTGCATCTTCACGCTGGAATGAGCCAGCTATTTTCGCATCGAACTCGCAAACCGGCAAATAGATTGGTGATCCCTGGACTACACTGCGTGTCTGGCGCTTGCTGGCGAAGGTGGGTCCTGGGTTCGCGTCCAGGTGTATCGCATACGGTGAATCACAGTCAGGGTCGAGAGAACGGCGATTACCCAGAGCACTGGCGCCATGCGGTTGAACAGCGCACCCAGAATTACCAGTACCAACCGCTCCGGGCGCTCCATAAAGCCGACGCGGCAGGAGCCGATCAACGACTCGGCACGCGCGCGCGTGTAGCTGACCATGATTGCGCTAACCATGACAAACGCAGTGAGCACCACATAGAAGAAACGATCACCCCGGGCATAGAAGACAAGCAAGCCAAGAAATTGCGAGGCGTCGCTGTAGCGGTCGACCACAGAGTCGAAAAAAGCTCCGAAGCGAGTAACGCGGTTTGTGGCGCGCGCGACCTGTCCATCTACCAGATCGAAGAATCCCGAAAAGATGATGACCAGCCCGGCGTAGAAGAAGAGCCGCCGTTGAGTCGCGGCCGTCGCAGAGCCAAACAAAATCGCCGCCCAGGTATTGACCACCAATCCCATGAACGTGAGCACGTTGGGATTGATGCGCGACAGTGCGAGCCAACGAACGATGGTATCGAGCAGCACGCCACAAGCGCGGCCGAAAGCGCTCGTCCACGAGAGGTTGGCGCGCGAGTCGGCCGATTCCTCGCCGGAAGTTTTTCCAGCCGGCGCCAGTTGTACCGGTCTTTCACCAGAAGCTCGGCGCACAGCCATGGTCTCCGGCGATTCGGGAGAGCGAGCGGCTGCGGATACGCTCTCTGATCGCAGCGGCGAGGCCATCAGTCGCCTGCCTTTTCTTGTTCGGCCTCGTCGTGAATGGTGGTGAGGGCCAGGATTTCAAGTTCGCGCTTGCCGTTGGGCGTGATGACGGTGGTTTCGTCGCCAACCTTCTTGTTCAAGAGCGCGCGCCCGATCGGGCTTGTCGTCGAAATCTTTCCTGCAGCCACATCGGACTCTTCACTGGTGACGAGCTTGTATTCCACCTCTTCATCTTTGGTGCTGTCGTAAACCTTCACGGTAGAACCCAGACCAATCTTGTCTTTAGGGATGTTGTTCATGTTGGTCAGGGACAAATCGGCGAGACGTCTACCCAGCTGGCGGACCCGGGCCTTGACGAATTCCTGGCGCTGCTTCGCCATGTGGTATTCGGCGTTCTCGCTCAGATCGCCGAGAGCAGCGGCGCGCTTGATTTCCTTCGGAAGGTCGTAGACAAGCTCGCGCTCAAGCGCATCAATTTCTTCTTGCAGTTTTCTTCTAAGTTGGTCGGTCATTGTAAATCAGGCCCGCTTACCCAGACTTTTGAGATTATAAACCTGTCGCGGTCTTGGCGTTAGAAGGCAAAGTGCGCCAAAAGGTCGGTAGCTACCCTAGGCACAGAAACTATGCCTGGAACTCGGAGACTTCGGGCAAGCGGAGGTTGCATTTGGCGAGAGCTAAGGTGAGGATTTCTTCAATCTTAGCCTCTTCGCAGTTTCTCGACATGGCCAGTTCGCTGACCAGCAAATAGCGGGCGCGCTCCAGCATTTTCTTTTCCCGGAAAGACAACGGCTTCGACTGATGGAGAGTGATCAGGCTCTTAAGCACTCCCGCAACCTCGATGAGGGAGCCGGTGCGCATGCGGTCAGAATTCTCTTTGAAGCGATCTTTCCAGTCGGAAGTGCTCAGGTGATCGGTGACCGAAAGGAAATCGAGGATTTTCTGCACCTCGCCATTCCGCACCACCCGACGGATCCCTACGCTCCCCACGTTACTGCAGGGCACCATTACCTTGAGGCTGCTGGCCTTGATATTGAGCAGATAGAACTTCTCGATCGAAGCCCCAATCGATCGGCTGCTGATCTGCTCGATGACCGCGACCCCGTGGTTGGGATAAACGACCTTGTCGCCGATGTGGAAATTCAGGTCTGCACCACTCATAAATACACCCAGGAAGGAAGGCTAGTGGGGAGAAGCACAGCCACTACTACGAATAGATTATTCCCAAACAGGGCGAAAAGCAAGGACCGGCGGGCGGTTTGACCGGCCAGAATCGGCTCCTCTCCATCCATTCGTAAGCCACTATAAATGCATGGCTTATGTAGATTTTAGCGGTCTGGCAAGCAGCCCAGATAGCCTATAATTGGCCGTGCCCTGCCAGGAGCCAGCCGAAGATCCCATGACAAAGACCAGCCCGAGCTGCGGCGAACAAAAGCGGGCTGCGGCTCCTACCGGCCGACTGCTGGGACTCGACGTCGGCTCCCGCCGAATCGGCATTGCGGTGTCGGACCCGCTGGGCATCACCGCCCAGGGGCTAGAAACCCTCGAGCGCCGGAATAAGCGGCTAGATTTACAGTTTCTAGAACAGCTAATCCAGAAATATGAAGTCCACGAGATCGTGGTTGGCCTGCCTCTCCGAATGAGCGGCGCCGAAGGAGCGCAATCCGAAAAAATGCTAGTGTTTGCTGACGACTTGCGCAAGCGATTCGGCTTGCCCGTGCACTTGTGGGATGAGCGCCTGACTTCTGCCGAGGCCAACCGCTTGCTCCGCGAAACTGAGCTGTCGATCGGGAAGCGCGCCAAAGCGGTTGACCGGATGGCGGCGGTCCTGATTCTGCAAAGTTTTATGGAGAGCAAACGATGATCCGGGGTTACTGTGCTCGCATGGCTCGGCGATAGGCGTCGACGTTCTTATCGTGCTCCTCCAGGGTGCGCGCAAAGCGATGGTGCCCCTGGGCGTCAGCGACGAAGTAGTAATAATCGCTCTGGGCGGGATGCAAGGCCGCTTCGAGGGCGCTCTTGCCCGGATTGCCGATCGGGCCGGGTGGGAGTCCCACATGCGTGTACGTGTTATACGGAGAGTCAAAGCGCATATCGGCGTGATGCAGCGCACCGGTGTACGCGCCGGCTAAGAGTTCCGCGTAAATGATGCTCGGATCGGCGTCGAGCGCAATTCTCTTGGCGAGACGATTGTAGTAGACACTGGCCACCAAGGGGCGCTCATCAGGAACTGATGTTTCCTTCTCAACGATCGAGGCCATTGTGACGGTTTGCTCGGTATCGTCCGGGACATCTGCGCTCACCTCCATATAAGACGAGGCAGAAGAGGCAGCTGAGAGGCGAGCACTTGAACTCTGCCCAGATTCCGGGATCAAGCCGACTTGATGCGCGACCTGCCGAAATTGCTTGACCATCGTTGCGGCCATCTCCTCCATCGTCATCATGCGGCTGAACTGATACGTATCCGGAAACAGGAAGCCTTCGAGTGAACTCGCATTGGGCGCGATATCAACAATGAGCGCCGTATCCGTTTGCGCCACCTTCAAAAAATCCTGCGCCGGACCCAGCCCTGCAGCTTCAATGGCGTGGGCGATGTCGAACATAGTGAAGCCTTCGGGAACGACGACGGTGTGGAAATAAACATCGCCTCGCCGCAAGCGTTTCTGCACATCGATAATATTTGCCGGTTGCTCGAAAAGATATTCACCGGCCTTGAGGGATCGCCGATGGCTGATGTAGCGCCAAAGTATAAAGGCCTCTTCGCTGCGAATTGCTCCGGCCGACTTCAGTTCTGCGGCAATGCGGCGCGTAGAATATCCGGGGTGCAACATCACGAATGTTTGCGCGTGAGGTTGAACTGGCGTGAGCACAGCCCACGCCAGCCAGCCGGCGAATGCCAGCGCCAAAACCAAAACGAGTCCGAAGAACTTGCCCACAATGCTTCAAGTTTAGATGATCGGCAAATGCACTGGAACCTGACTTTGGTAAGCAGGATCGGCTAAGAGTCTTTTTCCGGTACAGTGTTCCGGGCTGAGAGTTCCTGGGGCGGATGTATGCCGGCTTGTGCTGCTTCCCTTGAATGGGCGCGAGACTTTTGAACCCTCCCGGCCGCGCTATACTCAAATAATCGGATGAGACGTTTCGCGCCAGTTTGCCGTCTGCTTTTGTTCCTTTCGATTCTTCCCTTGACAGGTTGTCTTTTTCATACACATCGGGTCGAGGAAAGTTATTTCAAGGGCACACTTCGCCAGGCTACGCAGGCGCAACTGGTTGACATCATCAACCAGCAAGCTGAAAAGATCCAGTCACTGCAAGCGACGGTTGATATCGACACTTCGGTTGGTGGAGCTAAGAAAGGCGAGGTCACAGATTACAAAGAGATTCGCGGCTACGTGCTGGCGAGAAAACCGGCCATGCTGCACTTTATCGGTCTGCTGCCGATCGTGCGCACCACGGCCTTCGACATGGTCAGCGACGGCAACGAATTCAAGCTCTGGATCCCTCCCAAGAACCGGTTTGTCATCGGGAGCAACCAGGTGCAGACGCGAAATCCAGACCATCCGATGGAGAACATCCGGCCGCAGGACATTTACGATGCTTTGCTGATTCGGCCCATCAACGACGGTGAAATCCCGGTTCTGGAAAATGGCGTCCAGATTTTTCACGACTCCAAAGGCCATCGCGTCATGCAGGAGGATTACGAGATTATCGTCATTCGAATGAAGGGCGAGAATCAGGGCATTCTCTCGCGCAAAGTTGTTTTCAGCCGTATCGACCTGCTGCCACACGAGCAATACATCTACGATGACAAAGGCAATCTGCTCACCGATGCCCACTACGCAAACTACAGGGATTACGATAACGTCGATTTCCCCTCGAAAATCGACATCGTTCGCCCTATGGAGGAGTACAACATCACGCTCAACATATTGAAGATGGAGATGAACAAGCCGCTCCGCGACGATCAGTTCGCTCTTCAGCAGCCTCCGGGTGCGGAGGTTGTGCATGTCGGCAAGGCTTCGTCGCAGATTGCCATCGAACCGGCATCGGAGGCCGAAAGCAAGCAGTAGGATCCGCTTGCGTCATTATTGTCCGTTATGATTTGCGCGACAATTTGGAGAAATGTGATTTCGAGAACATGATCAACAAGATGATATTCGCCAACCTGGTGCGACGGCCGGTCCGCTCGGCAATCAGCATTATTGCCATCGCCCTGGAGGTTGCGCTCATCCTGCTGATTGCCGGTCTCTGCTACGGAATCCTGAACGACGATAAAGCCCGGACTGCCGGAATCGGCGCCGATGTGATCGTGCAACCGCCCGGGTCGTCTTTTCTGGCCGGCATCAGCGGCGCTCCCGTTTCTATAAAGGTGGCCGACATCTTACGTCGCTTGCCTCATGTTACGGTGGTGAGCCCCGTCATCTGGCAGATTTCTACCGCAGGCTCGATCGAGGTGATCGACGGCATAGACCTCGAGAGCTTTGAAGCTCTGGGCGGGTCGTTCCAATACCTGGAGGGCGGCCCATTCAAAGCTTCTGAGGACATTCTGATCGACGACTACGTCGCTCGACAGAAGCACTTGAGAGTCGGGGACCCGACGGAGGCCCTGAATCACACGTTTCGCGTGGCCGGCGTCGTGGCCAGCGGCCGCGGCGCACGGAAATTCCTGCCGATTACCACGCTGCAGGATTTGATCGGCGCGAAAGACAAAGCCTCAATCTTTTACGTGAAATTAGATAATCCGGCGAACGCCGATGCCGTGGTAAAGGAAGTCCGGGAACAGACGGGCATGGAAAGGTACTCCGTACTGTCGGTCCACGACTATTTGAGCATGATGACTCCCAGCCACTTGCCCGGGTTCCGGCCGTTCATTGGCGTGGTGATTGGCGTCAGCATGATCATCGGATTTCTGGTGATCTTCCAATCGATGTACGCCGCGGTGATGGAACGGACGCGTGAGATCGGCATCCTGAAAGCGATGGGCGCCTCCAAGCTCTACATCGTGAATGCGATTCTGCGCGAGACCGGCTTGTTGACGCTGGTTGGCATCGTGGCCGGAATTCTGGTGAGCCTGGCGGCGAGCTGGGGCATCCGGCAGCGTTTTCCACTGGTGCAGGTTGTGGTCAGCGGAGAATGGATCGCCTTTGCCATGCTGACCGCATTGATCGGCGCCGCCGGTGGTGCGCTGTACCCCGCATACAAAGCCGCGGCGAAAGATCCCATCGAAGCTCTGGCTTACGAATAAGCGACGAGCAGCCTCATATTTAGAGCGGCCTCAGCCAAGCGGGAACCCTACACGGCCTAGTTGCTGATCTTCCGGTAATCTCGGGCGATCTTCGGCCGTGGGAAATAGGGCAATTTCTGATTGTTGATGATTGCCCGCGGATTTCCCATCACCAATGCCTCCGCTACATCTTCTCCGCAAACTTTCGCCGCAGCTTCGCGGGCAGTAGAGAGAATCGGAATTCGCTTTTCGGTTTCGTGGGCGTCGGTCGCAAGCACATGGACGGCATCGTGCTCCAGCAGCCACAACGCGGCGCGGCGCGCCCGGTCTCCCCAGAATCCGGTCAGCGCCGATCCGGTCAGCTGAATTACGCATCCTTGTTCGGCCCATTCCAATACGCGTTGCAGATTCTCGCGCAGAATCGGATTGCGCTCCGGGTGCGTAAGGATTGCCGTAATGCCACGGTCACCGAGCTGCGTGAAGCAATCGGAAGTCTTTGGCGGTACGCTGTAATTGCTCAATTCGACCAGCATGTAGTGCGTGTTTCCGATCGCATAGCGGGCGGGATTAGCCAGCACATTCTGCAGATTCTCGTATGAAAGGTGAAAGTCGCAGCCGAGGCTGAGTGCCGGCGCCGAACCGATGAGGGACTGCAGCTGCTCAACCAGGCCCTGCAGATAAAGCCGGTCATAATGATAGCGATCATTGGCGTGCGGCGTGGCGACCTGGTGCGTGATCCCATCGTTTGCCGCCATCCGGCACATGGCGACGGAAATCTCCCACGATTTCGAGCCGTCATCCACTTCCGGAAGAATGTGCGAATGAATATCGACCACGTTTAAGAGAACACCGCGATTGCCCACAGTGTTGTGTGGATTTGATTTTAATCAGATTTAAGGGGAAAGAGGAAGGCTGGTAGTCGAAGTAAGGTGCCCTTTACCAGATCGTCGGAAAGGGCGCGGACTTGCGGATTTCTCGATCCGCAGTAAGCAGAGGGATATCCTCGATCAATGCAGTCGCTCCGATGATGCGATCAGCCGGATCTTTGGGGTAGTTCGGAGGAAGTTGGAATGCCTGCAGGGCAATGTTGGCGGTAATGGGCAGCATTACAAATCGGCGTTCGATCTCGGTCAGAATTGTTTCCGCGTTTGGGCTCAGACTGATGCGTCCGTAGCTCGCAAGTTGCGCGATCTCAAGTAGGGTGACATCGGAAATTGCAAGGCCCCGGTCGCTCCGGCGCGCGCCCTCGATCTTTGATTGGGCCAATGCTGATATGCGCTGATAATCTTGGGCGAGCCAGACCGCCACGTGTGTGTCGAGCAGGATCAGTAGAGATCACCCCACTCTTCAGGAGTAAAGGCGGGGGAAACGATGTCGCCTTTGATTTCGATTTTGCCCTTGCCTTTTAGGAAACCAAAGATGTCGTCTTTTTCCTTTTCGACAGGGACAAGCTTGGCGACCGGCTTGCCGCGCTTGGTGATAACGACAGCCTGGCGCTTAGATTGGACTTCGTCCATGATAGCGAGACAGCGGGCTTTGAAGGCGCCGGCGGGAATGGTTTTGGCTTTCATCAGGACTTGTGATCATGGTCATTATACCATGGTCATATCCCGATGGAGGGGTACTGGAATATACGGCAGCAGCAATTGCGCGCCACGTCGTCAGTCGAGCCAATGTTAGCCTTCAGCAAGGGCTGCGTCATCCGTTGCGATAACGCGCATGAATAAACTCGGATATTCCCGCATACGCCTTCGTCAGCGTCTGTTCATCTGGAAGGAACACGATGCGGAAATGCTGCGTGCCTGGTTTCTGCCCGAAGCCGGAGCCATGGACGACCATAACATGCTTCTGGCGAATGAGTTCCTTTACGAAGGTTTCGTCGCTCTCCGGAATGTCGATTCGCGGAAAAGCATAGAAAGCTCCGCGCGGCTTAACGCAGCTGATGCGCGGAGTCGACTCGCACCATTTCTGCGTGAGATCGCGGCGCGAACGCAGCTTGCGCCGCACGTCAATCAGATGGTCCTGCGGCCCCTCGAGCGCGGCCTTGATTGCATATTGTTCGGGGTGGTTGGCGCACAATCTTGCGCGCAATAGCCGGTGAATGCCATCGATATAGGGTTTGATGACCGCGGCTTCGCCCGATGCAATGCCCCATCCGATGCGCCATCCGGGGACGAGATAATTTTTCGACATGCCTCCAAACGTAATGCACGGCACGTCAGGCGCGACGGCGCCGAATGCAATGTGCAGTGTGGGCGCTTCATCGGAGCCATCCAGAATCAATTTGTCGTAAATCTCATCCGAGAAGACAACCAGATTGTGCCGCCGCGCGAGTTCGGCAATCTGTTCGAGCATTTCCCGCGAGCATAGCGACCCCGTGGGATTATTTGGATTGATGAGCACAATGGCCCGCGTGCGCGGAGTCAGCTTGTGCTCGATATCGGCGAGTTCCGGCTGCCAGCCATCTTCCTCATTGAGATCGTACGTATTCAGCGCAATGCCCAGCTTGCACAGAACCGCAGAATAGAGCGGATAGTCAGGCTTGGGGGTGAGAATGTTTTCGCCGTCATTTACGAGCGCGGAGATGCAAAGATCGACCGTCTCGCTCACTCCCGACGTCACAAAAACATCGCGCACACTTGTGATACCCTTGCGGGCCGCTTCACCGCGAATTGCTTCTAGCGCCTGGGGGATGCCGTCCGACGGTGCGTAACCGTTCTTGCCGTCGCGCATGGCTTTGTAGGCCGCTTCGATGATGTGCGGCGGGGTTTGAAAATCGAAATTAAGCGGATCGCCAACGTTGAGCGGGAGGACCTTGTGTCCCTGCTTGATGACTTCATCCGCGACGCAGGCGAGATCGCGAATCGCGTAGCGAACGTTTTCAAGCCGGGAAGCGGCAGCTATTTCGTGAACTTGAGTCAACGGCATAGAGAAATTCTAACCGTACAGCGGGCGAAGAACGCCCAGGAATCGCAGAAAAAAGCAGAAGTCAGAAATCAAGCACGTGATCTGCAGAACTCAAGCATCCATAAATTCTGCACAGGTGTTGTCGTCTCGCGTCCCCGTTTCTGACTTCTACCCTGCTTTACTCCAAGCTGATCAATTCGTCGATCAGGTTTGCGGCTTGTGGGCTGCCCCAGCCAGTCACCAGATCGTATCCCAGGACTGCCGAATATTTACCATTCCTGCCAGCGGTGATGTCGTGAAAGTCGGTATCGTAATCCGAGCCCACGCCAATTCTGTAAATATTCGGGTTCAAAAAACCCAGCGCGGTTCCACCGTTAGCAATGGCTTGCTGATTCGCCATCGCCGTGATGCCCGCCCATTGCGGCGCCGCGTAGCTGGTTCCACCGTTGCCTTCGAAGCATCCGCCGTCATAGCAGCTCCACTGGTTGGTGTTAGCCTCCGCCGCGACGTCCGGATAATTGCGCAGGCTGCTGGATGCATCGTTCTGGGAATTCACCACTCCCTTAAGCTTCTGATAAAAAGGAATCGGAATTCCATTTTTCGACGGAGCGCCGGCGCTGCCATTCCATCCCGTCTCGGATAACCACGCGCCACCTGGTCCGGTGGTCACGAGGTCTGTGCCTCCCACAGCTAGAATGTAAGGATCGTCCGCCGGCCACACTATATCGCCCGGAGTGCCGGAGCCGTCATCGCCGGTAGCGACAAACACAGTTTGTCCCTGGGCGGCCATTTCCTTGAAAATCGGATCCAGACTCGTCTCATCATCCGACCATCCCCACGAACAGCTGAGTTGCTTGGCGGTGTTATCGACTGCCATTCGATTGAATATCGACACGTCCTTATTACCGACATAGACCAAGACCTGATCCAGATTCGGCGCCATCGAGATAGAGATTTCAATATCAATCACTTGCTCGCTATCGTCACATGAGCTGGGAGGGCAATTCAGATTTGCCCCGTTTACTGAGACGCCGTTAATTGGCACGTTGAGGGACTGGTTCAGCTTATTGAAATAATTTTGCACGTCGCTGACCTCGTAGCCGGCAAACTCGAAAAGGCCTACGGATTGTCCTGACCCGTCGAGAGAACCGGCCCCGTAGTAAGCCGCCCGCAGATCACTGCCAACAAAATTGCCTCCGGGACCGGAACCGGAGTTCTTGCTTGCTCCTGCCGCTTGCGTGTGAACATTCTTTGCCCGTGGCAAGGTGTAATTATCGAGGCCGGAGATGTGCAGCACCGGCGCGACGAGATCGATAGTCGGTTCACGGTCGGGTGCGTAGAAGACGCGGCTCTCAGTTGGATGCTGGTAGAGATTCAACTTGATGTGGAGCGCATTTTCGATGTTGGCTGCTGCGCCTTCCACGTCGAGAACCATGCGATTCGGAGCAGTATCGATAACCTCGAGTCCGTTGGCACGAGCGAATTCGATCGCCGCAGCATAGTCCGCTGCAGCTGGGCCAAACTGGCTGGTGAACTCTGCGACGCTGAGATATTTGTGGTAGTTCGCGCTGTGCGGATCGTAGATCTGTTGCAGCAATTCGTCGAGCACAGTTTCGTTGCGCAGCGGCAAAGAGATCGCCAGGCTTAGGCGCTGCGTGCTCGGCACATGGCCCAAGAGCGGGGCGGCACCGCTCGAGACCGCAGGTGGAACGTGGGTTGTGAGGGTGAGCTTCGGCTGGGCTTGGGCCACAGTGAAGGAGATTGCGAATACACAAAGGGTGGTTGCGAGTTGCGGCAGGGAACGGAGTAGGGGAGTGAGTTTCATTTGGTCCTCCAACGCTGGGTTGGAACTTTATAACCAAATGAGCCTGCCGACAAGCGGAGGATAGTCTCTAGCGACCGGTGCAGAGCCTTAAGCGCCAAAGACTCTCAGGCAGAGAAGTTCATCGCAACTTCATCGCTCCGGGCAGATCGGGCCTAATCCACGCGGTCGATCTGCGCTTTCTGCAATGTGTCGGAGTAATCGACGTAAATTGATTTCCACTCTGTATAGAAGTCCAGCGCGCCGATACCGCCTTCGCGGTGTCCATTGCCGGTCGCTTTGGTGCCGCCGAAGGGCAAATGAACTTCGGCGCCGATCGTCGGCGCGTTGATGTACGTGATGCCCGCATCGAGGTCGCGCATGGCAGCGAAGGCTTTGTTCACATCTTTGGTGTAGATCGCGGACGACAAGCCGTACTCGATGTTGTTGGCGATTGCAATCGCATCTTCCAGCCCGTCGCAGGCGATGATCGAAACCACCGGGCCGAAAATTTCTTCCTGTGCTATCCGCATCTTCGGATCGACGTCGATGAAGACGGTCGGCTCCATGAACCAGCCATGCTGATAGTCGCCTTTGTCGAGGCGATTGCCGCCGCATATCAGCTTCGCGCCTTCGTTGCGGCCGATCTCGACATAACTTAGGTCCGTTTGCAACTGCTTTTCATTGACCGCCGGACCCATGTCGACGGTTTCATCCAGGCCGTTGCCCACTTTCAGTTTCTTCGCGCGAGCCACATAGCGGTCGACAAATTCGCGGTAAATTCCTTTCTGTACGATGATCCGGCTGGTTGCCGTGCAGCGCTGGCCGGTTGTGCCGAACCCTCCCCAGAGACCGCCTTCAATGGCGAGATCGAGGTTGGCGTCGTCAAGCACAATCATGGGATTTTTGCCGCCCAGTTCGAGCGAGCAGTGTTTGAAACTCTTCGCGGCGATGCCGCCGATGATGCGTCCGACCGCAGATGATCCTGTCAACGAAATCGCGCGCACATCAGGATGTTCCGCGAGCGGCGTGCCAACTTCCGGGCCGAATCCGGTGACGATGTTGACCACGCCTCTGGGAATTCCGGCATCAGTAAAGGCGCGCACAAGGTTAAAGGTAGAAGCGGGAGTATCCTGAGCGGGTTTGATCACGCAGGTGTTGCCGCAGACCACAGCGGGCAACAGCTTCCAGGAAGAAATCGCGATGGGAAAATTCCACGGCGTGATCATGCCGCAAACGCCGATCGGTTGCCTTACCGCCATGGCAAACTTGTTGGGCAGCTCCGAAGGAACCGTTGGCCCGAACATGCGGCGGCCTTCGCCTGCGTTGTAATAAGCCGCGTCGATCGCTTCCTGCACGTCGCCGCGAGTTTCCTTCAGCACCTTGCCCATCTCGCGGGTCATTTCGCGTGCGTGCTCTTCTTTGCGCTCAATCAGAATTTCCGCAGCGCGAAACACCAACTCAGCTCTGCGCGGCGCGGGTACCAATCGCCACTTGGCAAAGGCGCGTTTCGCCGCATCCACGGCCGCGTCGACATCGGCTTTTGCCGATTTCTGAAAGATGCCCACCAGATCGCGAGTGTCGGCGGGATTGCGATTTTCAAAAGTTTCTCCGGTCGAGGACTCGACCCACTCGCCGTCGATGAAGTTCTTAAACACTTTCGCTTGTGTATTGCTCAGCGTGGCGGGAGAAGCGAGGGTATCGGTAGCCATAAAATCTCCTTATGAATGCTCAATAATGATGCTACAGGGCTGGAAAAGATGCGGCAAGGAGCGCATGGCGGTTTACGAATGCAGGGGCGCTCGTGGATGGGATATGACCGTGAGGACTCCGCCGAAAACCTTAGTCGTGGCAACTCCTCTGTTTCATATACCGCTCGATTGCGTCCTGCCACGCTGGCATTTCGATTGCGAAGGAGTGCAAACTCTTCGGCGACAAGACTGAATATGCAGGCCGCGGCGCAGGACGCACCATTTGCTGAGTGGACACGGAACGAACTTCCGTATTCATTCCGGCGATCGCGACGATGCGCTGCGCAAATTCAAACCAGGTGCAATCCCCGCCGTTCGTCGCGTGCACTATTCCGCCAGCGTTTTTTCGGCATAGCCGGATGATCGCATCGGCGAGGTCCTCCGCGTATGTTGGGCAACCTCGCTGATCATTGACTACGTCCAGCGCAGGCCGGCTCGCCGCGAGCCGCAAAATCGTATCCGGAAAACACTTTCCTCCGGTGCCAAACAACCAGGAAGTTCTTACAACGCAGAACTCCGGGTTCAGATCTAGCAACCGGACTTCCGCTTCTGCTTTGGTCTTTCCGTAGACGCTGCGGGGATCACGCGAATCGTCCGCCTCGTACGGCGTAGTTTTCGTTCCATCGAAAACATAGTCGGAACTGAGAAACAGGAGCCCCGCGCCGGCGCTCCGAGCTGCCTTGCCCACATTCACGGCGCCATCGCGGTTTACCGCAAAAGCCAGCTCCCGATTGCTTTCGCATCCATCGACATCGGTATATGCGGCGGCCAATACAATCCAGTCAGCGCGCTCCTGTTGGACTAATTCATGCACGCGATTTGCATTTCGAATGTCCACGTCGCGCGAACTGAGCCCGGTGACTTCGTCACCGCACCACTTGGGCATGAGCGCCTTACCCAGCAGGCCAGAGGCGCCGAAAACAAGAACTCGCATGGAAGTTATTCGAAGACATCGGCACGCTTGAAAGCCACGCCGCGTTGATCTTTTGCCGAGACGATTGGATCGGATTCGAGCTCCCAGTTGATTTTCAGATCAGGGTCGTTCCAGGCGAGCGTGCGTTCGTGCTCGGGAGCATAGAAATCGGTTGCCTTATACAGGACGTGGGCCTTCTCTGAGATCACACGAAAACCATGCGCGAATCCCACGGGAATCCAAAGCATGTGTTTGTTCTCGCCTGAGAGACGAACCGCTTCCCACTTGCCGAATGTCGGCGAACTTCGGCGCAAGTCAACCGCAACATCGAGAATCTCGCCTTCCGCGACTCGCACGAGCTTTCCCTGCGGATGCTTCACCTGGTAATGCAATCCGCGCAGAACATTACGCGATGAACAGGAGTGATTGTCCTGCACAAATCGGCCGATAATGCCGGCCTCAGCCATCTTCTGCTCGTTGTAGCTTTCGAGAAAAAATCCGCGCTCGTCGGCGAAAACCTGCGGTTTTAAGAAGAAGACTCCCGGCAACGAGGTGTCGATCTTCTTTAATGCGTCGATTCCAGGATGGGTTGCTGACATTACAGTCATCAGAATACCTTCTCGCGCAAAAGTTGGAGCAGGTACGCTCCATAAGTGTTGTTTTTCATCGAATTACCGGTACGTTCAACCTGTTCGGCTGTGATATAGCCCGAGCGGAAAGCAATCTCCTCCGGACATGCCACCATCAGCCCCTGTCGTTTCTCGATCGCCTGAATATAGAGCGATGCGTCCATCAACGACTCGTGCGTCCCAGTATCGAGCCAGGCCATACCGCGCCCCATTACCACGACTTCGAGCTCTCCGCGCTCCAGATACTGTTTATTCACATCAGTAATCTCAAGTTCGCCGCGCGCGCTTGGTTTGAGAGCTTTCGCGATTGTCACGACCTGGTCGTCGTAGAAATAAAGTCCGGTGACGGCGTAGCGGGATTTCGGCCTAGCGGGTTTTTCCTCGATGCTCAGGGCGCGCCCGTTCCCGTCAAATTCTACAACTCCGTAACGCTCGGGATCGTGCACCGGATAGGCGAATACACGAGCGCCTCGTGTCTGAGAGGCCGCCGCACGCACGTCTTTCGC
>JASHNX010000106.1 GCA_030041415.1 Candidatus Sulfotelmatobacter sp. | reverse complement strand
GCCATATTACTTGCAGAAAACGGAGATCGATCGCTTTTTGGAGAGGTTTGACGAGTACAAGCGGGAGAAACACCTAGGGTAGTTTTGCTCCCGCGCAGCGCTCAGTCGTAATACTCCAACCCCAGGTGGGTGATCAGCTCCTCGCCTTTCAGGTGCCGCAGCGTATTCTTCAGTTTCATCAATTGAATAAAAAGGTCGTGCTCCGGATAAAGTCCGGGAACCGTCATCGGCGACTTAAAGTAAAAGCTTAACCACTCCTGAATTCCCAGGCCACGCAACTCTGAACTTCGCTGCGCCAGATCCATCAGCAGGACAAGATCGAGCACGATCGGAGCGGCGAGAATCGAGTCGCGACAAAGAAAATCGACTTTGATCTGCATTGGGTAGCCAAGCCAGCCGAAAATATCGATATTGTCCCAGCCTTCTTTGTTGTCGCCGCGCGGCGGGTAATAGTTGATGCGGACTTTGTGACACATCTTTCCATAAAGTTCGGGATAGAGTTCGGGCTGCAAAATGTGCTCGAGCACTGAGAGCTTCGACTCCTCTTTGGTTTTGAACGAGCCTGGATCGTCGAGCACTTCGCCGTCACGGTTGCCCAGGATGTTGGTGGAAAACCATCCGTTCAGCCCGAGCATGCGCGCCTTGAAACCCGGCGCCAGGATGGTTTTCATAAGCGTCTGCCCGGTCTTGAAATCTTTTCCGCAGATGGGCGCTTCGTTCTTTCGAGAAAGTTCCAGCATCACGGGCAAATCAACGGTGAGGTTCGGCGCGCCGTTAGCAAACGGCACACCTTCCATCAAAGAAGCGTAGGCATAGATCATGGATGGCGCGATGGTCTCGTCATTTGAGCGCAGCGCCTTTTCGAATGACTTGACCGACTGATGTGCCTCGGCGGCGGCGATGTAAGTTTCCGTAGAGCCGCACCACATCGTGATCAGGCGGCTCGCGCCGCTGCTTTTCTTGAATTTACGGATGTCGTCGCGCAACTTCTCGGCAAGCTCCATCTTCGTCTTGCCCTTTTTCACGTTAGGCCCATCGATTTTTTTCACATACTTGTGATCAAAAACCGCTGCCTGCGGAGTGATAGAAGAGAGAAAGGGTTTTAGTCGATCGAGTTGGCGTTGCTCAAGCACGCCGGCATTCGAGGCCGCTTCGTACATGTTGTCCTCGAAAATATCCCAACCGGTGAAGACCAAATCGTCGAGTCCGGCCAGGGGCACAAATTCCTTGATCTTCGGGGAACGACCGTCGGTGCGTTTGCCGAGCCGCACAGTTCCCATCTGGGTAAGGGAGCCGATTGGCTTCGCCAGACCTTTGCGAATCGCCTCCACGCCCGCCACAAAAGTGGTGGCAACCGCGCCCGTGCCCGGAATCATTACTCCAAGCTTGCCTTTCGCCGGCGCAATGGTGCCATTATCTGACACCCGTGGTGACGTATATCTGCCACCAGATCGGCGGGTACTCGCGAGTTTAAGCTCGCGGGTTGCGCGCTCGGCGTGTACCAGGGCGCTCTCCCGGTGCTCGTATTGACGGGCTGCTTCTGCGGTGGAGAACTGCTTGCGATGTCGACGGCCATCGGCATCAGACCAATCTGCCATGAACACACCGGCGCGCTTCTGATACATTTATCGTGGCTCCTTGGGTGGCAATATTTGTCACCAATGGCTAAAGACTTAATACTCGCGTACCCGAGCTCCTTTTTGCAAACTAACGTACCCAAACAGTACAAAAAACGCCGTGATGTGCGTTGTGGTGCATCGAAAGGTCCTTCCAGTACTCAGAAACTGTATGTCAAACCGAACCGATGAGCAGGAAATTATCCAGCTTTTTGCCGATGGGGATCGCGCCCTGATTGCCGCCGATACTTCTGAGTTGGGCCGCATTTATGCCGATGACTATATTCAGCACGACGAGCTCGGCCAGGCTACAACCAAAGAGGATCTTCTCCGGAAACTGACCTCCGGGGTCTTGCGATTTGTTTCGATGAAATCGAAGAGGCGGCGGGTTCGATTCTTGGCTGAAGATTTCGCTATCGTCCAAGGGGCAGAAGAGGACGAGATCGTGCGAGGCGGCGAGCGATCGCGTGTGAATTATTTGTATATGGACGTGGTTATCAAACGGGACGGAAGATGGCAGATTGTGGCTTCGCAATTGGTGAGGCTTCCCTGAGGCCACGCCTTCACTGCTGATCTGCGATGGCCGATGCATTCGCAGAAATGCGGTTTTGCCAATGGCTCCATACGAACCAAACCGCCCCAATAACTACGACGGCAACAATCACGGCGTCGAACTTGTGAAAATATTTGCCCAATTCGCGCCAGTTCTGTCCGAGCTTCATGCCGAAATAGGCAAGCGCCAGGCACCACGGCCAGGAACCCAGAAATGTGTAGATGTGAAAACGGACTCGCGGCATCCGGGCCACACCGGCGGGCAGCGCGATAAAGGTTCGAATCACCGGAAGAAGGCGGCCGAAAAAAACTGCCAGATATCCCCAGCGCTCGAAGAACCGATCTGCCCAAGCAAGTTCGCGGCGCCCCATCAGAATCCAGCGGCCATAACGCTCGACTAAAGGACGCCCGCCATAACATCCAATCTCATACGCCACCAGCGAGCCCAGATTGCAACCGATCGCCCCGGCTGTCGCAACCCAGAGCAGGTTGAATGTGCCGGTGAATACCAGATACCCGGCGAAAGGCATGATCAATTCCGAAGGCAACGGAATACATGCCGATTCGATCGCCATGAGCAGCATGACACCAGCGTAGCCTGTGGCCGCAATTACAGAGCTGATGAAAACAAAAATTACAGCAAGAAGTTTTTCAGTCATTCGTAAAAAGCATTGTTGTTTGCCGGCTTGCAGTTGTCCGTTTGTGCAGGCCGCGGGTTCGCACAAAATCGCGGAATGACTCAAGTGTATCGGAAATCATCGAAGGATATTGGGGCTCAGAACGAGCCATCCTGCGTGAAGGTATACCCCGGCAGCGAAGCCCCTTCGGGGCCTTTCGCAATCTTTATGCGTACCGTGGGAGCATCCGGAGCCGTGATCCCCGCAGGACGAAGCATGGCGTACTGGGCAAATACTTCGTTGTAGACCTTGGTGACCAAATAATCCTGGCCGTCGCTATCGTTGCGCCACACTTGCCCGAGTTGAATCGAACTAACGGCCACAATTTTTTCCTGAGACTGTGAGGTGCTTACAGACTACCGGGGTGGGTTAATTGCGTCAATGATTGCCGAGGTTACGGAGGGACGATCACACATTGCGGCGATAGTCGAATCCGTTTCAATTTCCGAATTCGCTACTGCCGATTTTCCACCAGCCGTAACGAAGAATCATTTGCGAACTTATCAGCCATCCGGAACGAAGAGATTTGCCCGCTTTTGCCGCTCTATTCGTTTCGCTGCTAAGATGTTTTTCTCATGCCGCGGGGAATCACACCACGCCAGCCAGCTCGAACCGGTCGTCAGGACGGCGTGGCCCGTGGGACATCTGCGAAAAACGCGGGCAAGAGTTTCCGGGTAAAGAATCTCACCAAGCCGCCTGGCGCACGCGGTAAGAGCTCCCAGGAGCGGTCTGCGACACGCAGTATTGCGGGAAAATCGCGAAAGATCCCATCCAAAAGATCCGCTTACGATCCGCTCGCGCCCGGCCGCATACAGGAAATTCTCAAGCGGCTCGACGAGCTGTATCCGGATGCTACCTGCGCCCTCACACATAAGTCTGCGTGGGAACTGCTGGTTGCGACGATTCTGTCGGCGCAATCAACCGACGTAAACGTCAATCGTGTGACGCCCGAGCTTTTCCGTAAATATCCGACTGTCGAAGCATTTGCCGCCCTTGAGCCGCAGCAACTTGAGCCCGATGTTCGTTCGACCGGCTTCTTCCGGAACAAATCAAAGTCAGTAGTGGGTGCGGCGAAAAAGATTGTGGCTGACTTCGGCGGGCAAGTTCCGATGAACATGGCCGATCTGCTGACGTTGCCTGGAGTCGCGCGAAAAACCGCAAACGTCGTTCTGGGTACATGGGGAAAAATTGCCGACGGAATTGTCGTCGATACGCATGTTCATCGCATCTCGCGGCGGCTCGAACTCACCACCAACACCGATCCGCAGAAAATCGAGCGGGATCTCATGCAAATTATTCCCCGCGAGAAATGGATCCTGTTTGCCCACCAGGTTATTTGGCATGGGCGAAAACTGTGTTATGCGCGCAAACCAAAGTGCGTCGACTGTAAGCTGGAAAATAGCTGCCATGCCGCCGATAAAACATGGAGCACGGTGGAGATGCACAAAGAAGCGAAGGATAAGTAGTTCCTACTTCCCGCGACAAGCGCCAGGTTAGACGATTGCCTCGTAGCGTGACCCATGCTCGACGAGGATTTTGTCGAATGGGTTGTCCTCTCGCGGCTGCGCATTCACTTTCACGATCCTGGTCTTGTTGTTTGCCTGCGATAGCATCCGATTCAGTCGGAACACGAGCGGCTGCAACTTCTCGAGATCGTCGGCTCGCTTGCTGATGTCACGACAAAGGCGTAACACCTCCCTTTTAGTGCAGGAGTTCTTCTTTTTCATATCTCAACTCCTCGGAAAGGATCGGTTCAATATGCTGTTTCAGCTGAACGCGACACGCTCAGGATATCGAGGCAGAGGCTTTTCCAGAAACTCAAAAAGAAGATTCACACTACCCGGAAAAGTAATCGTGGGATCATACTAAAACCTTCTCAACCGTTTGTGCAGCTCCCCGTGTCTGCCGCACACGCTCATAAACCTTGCCATAGTCACGCGCCGAAGCATTCCAGGAAAAGTCCTTATTCATGCCATTACGCATCAAAACCTGCCATGAAGTCTGGTCGCGGAAGGCCTGCAGAGCCTGCTTGATCGTGAGCAACAGGGACTCGCCGTTGTATTCCGTGAACTTGAAGCCGGTGCCTTTACCCGAGCGGGCGTCCCAGGGTTCGATGGTATCGTCGAGGCCGCCCGTGGCGCGGACTATCGGCACGGTTCCGTACTTCAGGCTGTAGATCTGATTCAGGCCGCAAGGCTCATACTTCGAGGGCATCAGGAACATGTCAGAGCCGGCCTCGATCTTGTGCGCGATGGCATTGTCGTACGCCACCTTTACGGCGATCTTGTTGGGAAACTGTTTGTTGAGGCGGGTAAACATTTCTTCGTATTGCTTATCACCCGCGCCCAGAGCAACGACAATCATCTCCTCGCGCGCCAGACGGTCCATGATTTGAGCGATCAGATCGAACCCTTTCTGCGCAGCGAAGCGGGAAACGATTCCGATCACCGGCACTTTAGGATCGGCATGAGCTACACCGAAGGTGGCCAGCAAATCCTGCTTGCACTGCATCTTGCCGGCGAGATCCTGCGGAGAGTATTTCGCCACCGTAAACTTGTCGGTCTGCGGACTCCATTCGTTGTAGTCAACGCCATTCAGAATTCCGGTAACAGTCGAGGCGCGGTCGCGCAGCACGCCTTCCAGCCCGAATCCGTATTCGGCCGTTTGAATTTCCTGACTGTATTTCTTGCTTACCGTTGTAATGAAATCAGAGTAGACCAGCGCGCCTTTCAGGAAATTAACCTGGCCAAAGAATTCCATCTTCGACATGGTGAAGAGATCCCACG
>JASHNX010000105.1 GCA_030041415.1 Candidatus Sulfotelmatobacter sp. | reverse complement strand
CAATCGCCGGATCATACCTGGTTTTTGCCGGAGGAATGTTGCTATTCGGCCTGGATTCCGACGACCGAATTCTTCTCAATGCAGTTTGCGACCGGATGAGGGGGATTTTCGTCCGTACCGGGGAGGTGCCGCGTGCCCGAATCCTTGCGTGAAATCAAGCTCCCCGCGGATCTTTGCGCCTTGGCTGAAGAAAAATATGGCGAGCACTTTGCGACCCTCGAAGACTTGTTTGTCTTCATTCTGCGCTCGCTGGTCGATGAAGAAGCCAAAGAAATGGACGAAGCAGAGGCTCGCATGATTGAAGAACGTCTGCGCGAATTGGGGTACCTCGAGCCGGCCGGTTGAGCGAAAGGTCTCGCCGCTCGTTAAGAAGCAAAAGTTCTGCACGCCCGAGTTTAAGTGCAACGCCAAGGTCACGTTAAGTGCCGTGTTAAACAGCCTCAAACTCCGCATAAGGAATCGAAAATCTCCGCGGGCGCTTAGCTTCGACCGCCCCCTCGTCCTCTTGCAGAGTGATGATTGGGGCCGGGTCGGAGTCCGTGATCGCGAGGGATTCGAGGAATTGCGTTCAGCCGGCGTTCCGCTCGGCGAGCAACCATACGATTTCTACACGCTGGAGACGGCCGAAGACGTATGCGCATTGCGTGAGATGTTGCAGCGCCACCATGATTCGATCGGACGATCCCCCTGCATGGTGATGAATTTTGTCGTAAGTAACCTGGATTTTGCCAAGATCGGCGATCACGGTTTTCAAGTCTACCTTCAGCCGCTGGCGCACGGACTACCTGGCAGCTGGAAACGGCCCGGTCTTTTCGACTCCTACCACAAAGGAATTGCAGATGGCGTCTTTTATCCTGCACTTCATGGGACGACGCATTTTTGCCTTTCCGCCGTGGAGAGAGAACTCGGGAAAAAAAAGGATAACGCGGCACTTCTGCGAACTTTCTGGAAATCGGAAACGCCTTATGTCTACTGGCGCATGCCTTGGATCGGATATGAGTACTGGGATCCGGAACAAAATGAGTTTCTCGATGCATCTTCGCAGGATCGATTAATTCGGGAATCGGTCGAGTTCTTCCAAGAAATGTTCGGAGTTCGGCCGCTTTCCGCCTGCGCGCCTGGATATCGCGCCAACCAAGATACCTGGCGCGCATGGTCTTCCTCTGGAATTCGCGTTTTTCAAAATGGCAGCGGCGGATTTTTGCCCACCCATCTCGATAGCCAGGGGACGCTCAGAATTTACCGTAATGTCGACTTCGAGCCGGCCACTTCAGGATCAGCGTTTTCCCTCGAGCGATGCCTGCAGCAGACGCGGCAAAAACTGGATCGCGGATTGCCAGCCGTCGTCTCCATCCATGCGATTAACTTTCATTCCTCGCTGCGCGACTTTCGAACTCCCGCATTGAAATTACTGGATCGCTTTCTTGCCGTTCTCGAAGCCGAGTATCCTGACCTCCTTTATGTGCACGATGGGGACCTGTATCGAATGGCTACCCAGGCGACAGGCGAAGGGCGGGCCGGTTCGGCCCATTTGGCGACTACCGAGCAAGACGCTGATCCTTCTTTGACTGTCGGCGGAGGCCGAACATGATCCGGTCGCGAGCTTCACTGGTTCTGATCACCGTCGATTGTTTACGCGCCGACCACTGCGGTTTCCTGGGATACGATCGCCCTACCACGCCTTTCCTCGACACGCTCGCCGCGGAAAGCTGGGTTTTCAGAAACGCAATTGTTGCAGGCGTGCCGACCTACTATTCCCTGCCTTCGATCCTCGCGTCGCGTTACCCGCTCGCTCTGGGCCGCGACATCGTCGGGTTGGCCGCCAATGAAGCAACTCTCGTCTCCGCTCTCAGAGACGAAGGCTACGCCACGGCCTGTTTCTCTGCGTCCAATCCTTATCTATCCCGCCAGTTTGGCTACAATCGCGCCTTTGATACCTTCGATGACTTTCTCAATGCAGAATCGAATTGCGTTCAGCAATCCATCCATCCTGCCGAAGACAAGAACGCTCTTCTTTCGCGTGCAAATCAAAAACTCGCTCGGCTCTGCCGTCGCCTCGGACTCGGGCCGGTCTATGACGAACTCTACTTCCAGTATTGCCACGCGCTCAAACCGGCGGCTGAACGATCCTTTGAATCGCTGCGTCCTTTTCCTACTGCCGACGTTATCGTCGATCACGCGCGAGACTGGCTGTCCACGAGAAATCGACAGCCATTTTTCTTATGGCTGCACTTGATGGATCCTCACTCCCCTTACTATCCCATGCCTGAGAGCATGGCGAACATGGGGTACGAAAACGCGACTCCAGCCCGAGCGCGTTACCTCAACGCCTTCTGGAACCGCAACGATTTGGGAAGCGGGAGACTTAGGCGCCATCGCGAAGGCGTCGTGAACCTCTATGACGCCGGAATTCGCTGGGTGGACGCGCAGGTGAAGCGCCTGGTTGAAGTCCTTCAGCAATTGAAGCTATGGGACAACTGCAGCCTCGCATTCACCGCCGATCATGGTGAAGAGTTTCTTGAGCACGACGGCCGTTATCACGCGCCATCGAAACTTACCGAAGAACTGATCCACGTTCCGCTTGTTCTGCGAGTTCCCTGCGAGCAACACAGAATGGCGAGTACTCCGTTCAGCTTGCTTCATCTCGCGCCCACCCTTCTCGATGCTCTCGGCGTTCCCATTCCCAGCGGTTTTCACGGAACGAGCTACCTCCGGCAAATTGAAGCCCAGCAGGATTGGTATGCTCCTGCGCTGACCGAATGCATTTTCGATTGCAGGAATCCATTCTCCTTCGAAAGCCGAATGGGACCGCGGCTGCTGGCCGTGCGCGAACGGCAATACAAGTTTGTGATCGACTTCAACCGTGGTCACGAGCATTTGTTCGATCTCGAGGCCGACCCCAACGAACGCGCGCCTCTTCCCCATAACGCGGCGGCAAATACCAGGCGCAGACTTCTGAAGATTGCTCATGCACATGTAGAAACCTCGCTTGGGCAAAGAGATTCTCGCGTTCGGCTGGATGCTTTGCTGCAGGATGCGAAGCGCAGCATAGCGAGCCGGGCGCCCTCGACGACTTTCAACGAAATGGCCGCCAATACTGGTGCCTGGCGATGATTACTGTAGTTTCAGGAATTCCGCGCTCCGGCACTTCATTGATGATGCAGATGCTTTCCGCGGGAGGCTTGCCTCTGCTTACCGATGGCATGCGTGTTCCCGATGCGAATAACCCGCGAGGATACTGCGAGTGGACGCCGGTGAAATCGCTGTCTCGAACTCCAGAAATCATCGGCGAAGCGGAAGGAAAAGTCGTCAAAGTAATTTCCTCTCTGTTGTCGTCGCTGCCGAGTCAGCACGAATACAAAATCATTTTCATGCGCCGACCACTCGAAGAAGTCATCGCTTCGCAAGATCGAATGCTCGTGCGGCTTGGCAGGCAGGTTACTCCCACCACGAAAGCCTCTGTCATCGCTGCATTCGAGCGGCATCTTAATGACGTCGATACCTGGCTCGCCAAAAAAACGAATATGGCCGTTCTCTATCTTGCATATTCCGATGTAGTCCGGGCTCCTCACAAAGCAGCCCACAACGTTGCCGATTTCCTCAGAACAGTTTTGGACGTCGAAGCAATGTCTCGCCAGGTTGAGCAATCGCTCTATCGAGAGCGCTCGCGCGAAACATCGGCGCTTGCGGGCTGACTCTCGGATTCTCTCGGTGCGAAACGCGGTACAATTCCTTCGAGTTGGAATCCAACAAAAAACTTGGAGAAAGTGAAGTCGCGTAATGCACGAGTCCATCGACTGGCCCAGTCGTCCTCCCTCTCACCGCCGCCGGTTTCTCATCATTGTTGCCTTAATTGCTTTTCTGATCTTCAGCAGCGGAACAGCTCTGTCGTACTACATCAATCTTCTCTGGTTCGGCTCGCTCGGATATGAAAACGTCTATCGCAAGACCCTGAGTCTTCAGTGGTCTGTGTTCATCGTTTTCTTCGCCGCGACATTTCTCATTCTTTACGGATGGTTTCTCGCTCTCCGGCGCGTGTACCAGCCCGACTCGCTGGATGGCGGCGTAATCTTCATCGGCCGTCAACCGGTCAAGCTGCCGGTTGAGCGCATCATGAATTTCATCGCGAAGCTGGTCTTTGTGATCATTGCCCTGGCTACCGGCGCCGGCATGATGGCTGAGTGGGATACCTTCGCACTGTATTGGTATGCCGAGCCAAATCCTGCCTCCACTGTCGATCCCATTTTCAACCGCCCGCTCCATTTTTATCTGTTCACTCTTCCCGTATGGCAGTTGATCGCGGGCTGGCTGCTGACCATCGCCATCATCGCCTGCATCGTCGCGTTGTTCTTTGTTCTGGTCACGGGCAGCATTCATATCTTGTCGCAGCATCGTGGCAGCTCCATTCCCCGCTCCTGGCGTGGAGTCTCGATTGCCATCGCTTTCCTGCTGTTGGTCATCGCGCTGCAGGTTTATCTCAGCCGGTTCGGCACGCTGTTTGAGGAGCACACCATTTTCAGTGGCGTTTCCTACACGGATGCCCATATCACTCTCACCGGATTGCTGATTGTTTGTGCCGCGCTCATCGTCGGCGCAGTGATTGCCCTCATCAACGTCGTAACGACACCGCGCGTGCGCTGGCTCGTGTTGTCGGCCGTTCCTGCCATTGGCTGCTATCTCGTTCTGCAGATCGTCGCGTGGTATGTCGGCAGCTTTATCGTCAAGCCCAACGAGTTGGATCGCGAGCGGCCTTATATCGCCCACAACATCGAACTCACTCGCCAGGCTTACGGATTAGACCGCGTCACGCAGCGTGAATTTCCCGCCGAAACTTCCGTCGAGGCCACCGAGGCTGCGAATAATCAAGCCACGCTGCAGAACATTCGCCTGTGGGACTGGCGCGCCTTGCAAGACACGCTTCGCCAGATTCAGGAAATCCGTACCTATTACGACTTCCCGGACATCGACATCGATCGCTACGAGATCGATGGCACTGTGCGCCAGGTCATGCTCGCCGCCCGCGAGTTAAGCGTCGACAAGCTTCCCGAGAGCAGCCGCAACTGGATTAACGAAAGGCTCATCTACACCCACGGTTACGGCATCACCATGAATCCTGTGAATGGATTCACTCCCGAAGGCCTTCCCACGCTGATTCTGAGCAACATGCCGGTGCAGAGCACGGTGTCCAGCCTTCAGATCACCAGGCCGGAAGTCTATTTCGGAGAACTCAGCGGCAACGACGTTTACGTCAAGACCAAACAGCAGGAATTCAATTATCCCCAGGGGCAGACCAACAACTTAACTGAGTACACAGGCGCCGGCGGCATTCCTCTCGACGGATTCGTGCGCCGCATCCTCATCGCCATGAATGAAGGCGATATAACAAAGCTTCCCTTCAGCGACGACATCACTCCTCAAAGCCGGCTGCTCATGCGCCGAAACATCCGCGATCGTGTAACCGCGCTCGCTCCATTTCTCACCTACGAGCCCGATCCGTACATCGTCATTTCCGATAGCGGCCACCTTTTCTGGATGCTCGACGCCTTCACTACTTCCGATAGCTATCCCTACTCGAGCCACTATCTGTTGAACAACAATTCTTTGAATTACATGCGTAACAGCGTCAAGGTCGTCGTCGACGCTTATGACGGCACCACCACTTTCTACG
Organism: Candidatus Sulfotelmatobacter sp.; assembly: GCA_030041415.1. GTDB lineage: Bacteria > Acidobacteriota > Terriglobia > Terriglobales > Acidobacteriaceae > Sulfotelmatobacter. The sequence goes on along the minus strand of JASHNX010000105.1, from coordinate 4,000 downwards.
TGTTCGACTCGCAGGACCCGATCGTCAACGCGTACCGCCAGATTTTTCCTTCCTTATTTAAAGACGCCTCGGCCATGCCGCCAGATCTCCGCAAGCATGTGCGCTATCCGGAGTTATTGCTGAAGTTGCAAGCCTCGGTCTATGCGCTGTATCACATGACCGATCCCGAAGTCTTTTACAACCGCGAGGACCTCTGGACGGTGGCTACCGAAGTTGGTTTGAGCGAAACCGGCGAGCAGCGAACGCAGACTATGGAACCCAATTTTGTTCTCATGAAGCTGCCCGGTGAAAGCAACGTGGAGTTCGTCAACATCCTGCCTTTCACACCAGCTAATCGCAATAACCTGATCGGCTGGATTGCCGGCCGCAGCGACGGCGCACATTACGGAACCTCAGTCGTCTACGATTTTCCAAAAACCAGGTTGGTCGACGGTCCGCTGCAGATCGAAGCCCGCATCGATCAGAACGCCCAGCTCTCCGGGCAATTGACGCTCTGGAATCAGCAGGGCTCGCACGTACGCCGCGGAACTCTACTGGTGATTCCCTGCGGCAAAGCGCTCTTGTATGCCGAAGCGATTTACTTGCAAGCCGAGCGCAGTCCTATGCCCGAGCTGCGTCTGGTCGTGCTCGCTCTGCAAGACCGCCTCGTGTACGGCCCGACTTTCGATGCGGCGATGCGAGCCATGTTCGGTGGCGAAGCTCCGTCATTAACTGCCGCAGCGCCTGGCATCGAGGTGGCGCCGGGCACCGCAGCTGCTCCAACGCCGAAATCTGCCGCCGATCTCAATTCTCTGATTTCCGGCGCGGCCAAAGACTTGGCCGACTATCAGCGCCTCACGGCCGAAGGCAAGCTCGGCGAAGCGGGTCAGAAACTCGAACAGCTCAAGCAGAAGCTGGATGAGCTCGATCGCCTGAAGAAATAGCAGCCGGTTTCGGTCGCCCCCGATTCGAACCCCATGCGGCGTGATTCCGAAGTCCCGCGCTTTCACCAGCGGGACGAGGAATCTCAGGTGGCACGCGTTTTCGAAGGCCGAATTGAGCCCACATCCAAATTGCTCTCCGGTTGTCCGAACCCCCTCCTTCATTTATCCTTGTGACCTACGCTGCTGGGGCGTCTCCGCCGTACGCTGCGTCTTCCCGAGGGTTCCGCATGACACTGAGCCGGTTTGTCACCAAGAACGCCTTCCGCAACAAGCGCCGCAGCATCCTGACGGTATTGAGCATTGCCTTCTCGCTGCTTTTGCTCACATTGATGATGACCATCTGGCGCGCGTTCTACCTCGATGAAGGCAGCGCCGAATCGGCAGAAAGACTGGTCGTTCGTCACCGTGTTTCCCTTACGTTCAGCCTGCCCGGCTTCTACCGCGAAAAGATTCGCGCCATCCCCGGCGTTGTCGCAGTGGTCCCCGTTTCCTGGTTCGGCGGAATCTACAAGGATCAGAAGCCAGAAAATTTCTTCGCTCAGTTCGGCACCGATCCTGATGAATTTTTCAAGGTCTTCCGCGACATTCAAATTCCCGACGATCAGAGAATTGCCTGGCAGCGTGACCGCCAGGGAGTCATCGTCGACGACACACTCGCCCAAAAATATGGATGGAAGCTCGGCGACCGCATCGTTCTGCAGGGAACGATCTATCCCGTGAATCTTGAGTTGTATGTTCGCGGCATTTTCACTTCTTATCCCGACAACAAGTCTGTCTACTTCAATACCAAATATGTCGAAGAGGCCGTCTCCTGGTTCAAAGGGCAGGCCGGCACGTTCAGCATTCTCGCCGATTCTCCTGGCGACGTTAGCAAGATCGCGAGCACCATCGATGACACGTTTCACAACTCTCCACAGCCTACGAAATCGGAAAGCGAAAAAGCTTTCGGTCTCGAGTTCGTTGCCATGCTTGGCAACGTAAAAGCTTTCATTTTGATGATCTGTTCGGCCGTAGTTTTCGCCACTCTGCTGGTTTCTGCCAATACCATGGCCATGTCGATTCGCGAGCGCACGCGCGAAGTCGCCGTGCTGAAGACTCTTGGTTTCACGCGTAACAGCGTTCTTGGCTTGTTTGTCAGCGAGGCGGTTTCGTTGGCGGTCGTCGGCGGAGTAATTGGCGTGGGCCTCGCCTATCTGCTCATTTACGCCGTCACTCACTCTCCGCAGTTTTTCAGCTTTTACAACATGAAGGTGACCCCGCTGATGTGGCTGGCCGCCATTTTTGTTTCCGGATTGGTCGGTCTGGCCAGCTCGCTGATCCCTTCGTATCACGCTTCGCAGGTCAATATCGTGGATGGATTGCGCCACATCGGCTGAATTTATGACGCTGGGCAGTTTTATCGTCCGCAACACGTTTCGTAACAAGCGGCGCAGCCTGCTGACCATGATCAGCATCAGCTTCTCCCTGCTTCTGCTCACGCTGATGATTTCCATCTGGCGAGCCTTTTACATCGATCAGGTCGCGCCCGAGGCTTCGCGCCGGCTGATCATTCGCGATCGAGTCTCGCTGGCGTTTTTTCTCCCCGCCTATTATCGCGAGAAGATCCGCGCGGTATCGGGCGTAACTTCGGTCGTGCCGGAGACCTGGTTTGGCGGCCGCTACATCGACGAACGACCGGAACACTTCTTTGCACAGGTCGCGACCGATCCGGATGAATATCTGAAAGTCGCTTCTGACAAGATCGTCCCGCCGGACGAGTTGAAAGCCTGGCAGCAGGATCGCGCCGGCGCCCTGGTCGATGTAACGCTCGCAAAGAAATACGGCTGGAAAATCGGCGATCGTATCACCTTGCAGGGAACGATCTTCAGCGTTGATCCGCAGTTGACGATTCGCGCCATTTACCATCGCGATCCGCCGCAGAACACGCTGTATTTCAACACCAAATATCTCGAAGAAGCCGTGCCTTGGTTCAAAGGGCAAGCCGGCTGGTACGCCGCGCAGATCGCCTCGGCCGACGATGTCGGCCGCGTGTCCGAACAGATCGACGCGATGTTCCGCAATTCGCCCCTCCCCACCAAAAGCGAAAGCGAAAAGGCCTTTCAGCTTGGATTTGTTGCTTCGCTGGGGAATGTGAAAGCTTTCATCCTCGGAATCTGCGGCGCAGTGGCCTTCGCCATCATGCTGGTTTCCGCCAATACGATGGCAATGTCCGTGCGCAGCCGCACTCGCGAAGTTGCAGTGCTCAAAACTCTCGGCTTTACCCGCCGGCGCGTGCTGGCAATTTTTGTCAGCGAGTCCGTCGCGTTGGCCATTGCTGGAGGAGTGCTCGGAATTCTCATCGCCGTTCCTCTCATTGCGCTGCTCACTCGCAGATTCATCGCGCTGGCCATCCCGCTCGATATGAAAGTGAATACCCCCACGGTAGCGCTGGCCCTTTTCGTGGCGGTCTCGCTCGGATTGCTCAGCGGGTACTTTCCCGCGTACAGCGCATCGCGTACTAGTATTGTGGAGGGCCTGCGTCACATCGGCTGAGTCAGCATGATCGAGCAGTTGTTCGTTTTGTGGAAACTAAATTGAATCAGCAAAATTGAAATTATGGCGATACCGATCAGCTACAACATCCGCAACCTGAAGCTTCGCAAAGGCCTCACCGTCATGACGGCGCTCGGCATCGCGCTCACGGTCACGACTGCCATTTTTCTCATGGCCCTGCTCGCCGGATTGAATCGCGCCTTCGTTTCGAGCGGCAGCAATAAGAACGTTCTGGTTTTGCGCAAGGGATCGGAAGCCGAACTTTCCGGTGGCTTCGACGCTGCGCTGTTTCCCACGCTGAAAGTTCTTCCCGGCATCGCAAAAGACAGTCACGGCGAGCCGATGGCTTCCGGCGAATGGGTGGTCGTCATTGTTCTCCCACGCAAAGATGGCACCGGCGAAGTCAACGTCACCGTGCGCGGCATGATGCCCGACGGCCTCGAAATGCGCCTCACGCCTGATGATCCCGGCGGCGAGCCTCCCGTGCGGCTCATCGCGGGTCACTGGTTTCAGCCCGGCCAGCGCGAAGTGGTCGTGAGCAAATC
>JASHNX010000104.1 GCA_030041415.1 Candidatus Sulfotelmatobacter sp. | reverse complement strand
GTGAAATACGGCAAAGGACGCACGATTTCGACCGCCGTCGATGTTCTGGAAGACCTCGCCGAAGAGCACCCGATTGCACGAATGGTGCTCGATTACCGGCAACTCACCAAGCTCAAGTCGACTTATGTCGATACATTGCCCGCGCTCATCGATGTATCTTCAGGCCGTCTTCACACCACATTTGGGCAAACCGGAACTGCCACGGGACGGCTTTCATCGGCGAACCCCAACCTGCAGAACATTCCCATCCGCACCGAGCTTGGGCGCGGTATTCGTGCGGCGTTTATTGCCGAACCCGGACATGTTCTTCTTACCGCCGATTACTCTCAGATCGAATTGCGGCTTCTGGCCCACTTCTCGCGCGACCCGCTGCTGGTTGAGGCTTATCGCCGCGGCGATGACATTCACACGCTGACCGCTTCACAGGTATTCGGCGTTCCGCCTCTGATGGTAACGCCCGACCATCGCCGTCAGGCAAAAGTAGTCAACTTCGGAATCGTTTACGGTCTCTCGCCTTTCGGCTTGTCGCAAAATCTTGGCATCGAAACTGCCGAGGCGAAGCAATTCATCACAAACTATTTTGAAAAGTACAAAGGCGTACGGGCCTTCATCGACAAGACGCTCGAAGAAGCCCGCCGTGACCTGAAAGTGAAAACGCTCTTCGGCCGAGCGCGGCCAATTCCCGACATCAACAGCAAGAACTCGAACCAGCGCGGATTTGCCGAGCGCACCGCAGTAAACACGCCACTGCAAGGGACGGCGGCGGACCTGATCAAGATTGCCATGATCCGGATTGACGCGGCGATCCGCGAAGCGGGATTGAATTCACGTATGACCTTGCAGGTTCACGACGAACTGGTCTTTGAAGTACCGGAACACGAAATCGAGATCATGCGGGCGCTGGTTCGCGATCACATGGAAAAGGCCTACGAGCTTGCTGTGCCGCTTCTAGTCGAAATCGGAGTTGGGGCGAACTGGCGGGATTTGGAGTAATCATTCGCTCGTTGGGCCGGATACTCGTAATCCCGCGATCTCAACACTCGTCGGTATTAGCTTACGTCCCGTCTTTTCACGGCATACAATATTTCCGTGGCTATCGCAAAACCACAGAACGGTTCCTCGCGCAAGCGCGCGCGACGCACGATCTGCTCCACTGAGGCAGCAGGGTTGCTGTTCATCGCAATTCTTCTGCTCATCGTCATCCTAATTCGCTACTGGAAAGCCATCCACTGGAGCCTGCGCTGACGGTGGTTTCGCCGAAGCTTGAACCGCTGCTCGTGGTGCTGCTCGGTCCTACGGGCAGCGGCAAAACCGCTCTTTCCCTGGCGCTCGCCGAACGCTTCGCCGGTGAAATCGTCAACTGCGACTCGGTCGTGATGTACCACGAATTCGATATTGGCACTGCGAAGCCCACGCCGGCTGAACGAGCTCGCGTACCTCACCATCTGCTGGATTGTGTCGATCCCACCGAGCAAATGACAGCCGGCGAGTATTCCCGCCGGGCGCGACAGGTTTTGGCTGAGATTAACGCGCGCGGCCATCTGCCGATCGTCGTCGGCGGCACCGGACTTTATCTCCGCGCCCTGCTCGAAGGCTTGTTTCCTGGCCCACAGCGTTCCGAAGAGTTGCGGGCGCGGCTCCGTGCATCCGCTGCCCGTCGTGGGTCCGAATACACCCATCGCATTTTGCGCCGTCTCGATTCGGACGCCGCTGAGAAAATTCATCCCAACGATACGCCCAAGCTGATCCGCGCAATCGAAGTGAGTTTGGCCGCTCGCGAAAAGATGACAGACCTTTGGCAGCGCCACGGGCGCGATCCACTGCGCGGGTTTCGCATCCAGCGTCTCGGACTTGATCCCGACCGGAAAGCCCTATATGACCGGATCAACGTGCGGGCGCAAATTATGTTTGAAGCGGGTCTTATCGACGAGACGAAGCGGCTCCGCGAAAAATATGGCGACGCTGCTCCGCCACTGTTTTCGCTCGGCTACAAGCAGGCTGTGCAAATGATTCGGGGAGAGTTCACACGAGAGCAGGCGCTGCGGGCCGCGCAACAGGCGCATCGCAACTATGCCAAGCGCCAGATGACCTGGTTTCGCCGCGAGCCGCAGGTTCACTGGCTGCGCGGCTTTGGTGACGATCCCGCAATTCAGCGCAAGGCGGCGGATCTAATCCTGAGGTGGTAGGTTCCGGCTGCTGATTTTTGCTTGGCCAACAGGTCTCTATCTTGAGACGCGTCCAGAGACTCCCCTGAGGTTCACCGGAAGGCCTGTCTTGCGGCCGGTATCCCCATTCCATAACTGGCGAAGACGAAAGGAGAAATAGCAGAAAAGAGCCAAAGCCCATCCGATCCTGGCAGCCTGCATGACATATTCACCGGTCATCCCGCGCCCTAGCACGGCAAAATGTCTAGAAGCTCGGAAGTCAACAAGCAGCATCAACGACAGCGTAAATCCGACGATCGCCTCCGCCAACGTCCATCCTCGCCCACAATCCCGTGAGGTAACCTTAAGATCGATCTTCCAGCCAACCCACCACCAAAACAGGAAATTTAAGAATTGCGAATTCCAGAAGAAATAAAACAACCACCCACCGCTGCGCCCACCCAAAACAACGTGGTAGGTCCGCCAGATACCTGTCACTTCGACGAAGGCAGCAGGAACGAGGTTGAGGCAGCGAACAAGATAAAGGACCGTGAAACTGCCAGCAAGGAGTCCGTGATAGAACTGCGGCGACAGTCCCAACGATAACAGGGTGTCTGCGACCGAAAGGGCAATCCTCCATTTCCTGGCCTTCATCGTGTTCAATGCACTCTTTTCGAGAATTTAATCCAAGACGGTCGATTCTCGCTCCGATTCATGTGCACAGTAAAGATGACTACCGTAATCGGGCGCGGGTGCTTAAAAAATCAGCCTCGGCATTCAATACCCCGGATTGTTACGGTCTTGCAGTAGGGAGGGCGACTCTCTGGTGGAAACCTGTAAAGATCTGAGTCTGGTGTGATCGTCTAAGACCCGAACGCTAACATCTGCTATCGTTGCGGCATGCGTCGAGCCATTTCTATGTTTCTGTTTGCCGCCCTACTCAGTCCGTCCGTGTTTGCAAAAGAAAAATATCAGCGGCCCGGCCCAATCCATCTTACGCACGACGGCCAGAGATGGGCCGAGAAAACCTTGCGCAAGCTCACGCTCGAAGAAAAAATCGGCCAGGTCTTCATGATCTGGTGCCGTGCCAGCTTTCTGAATGTGAACAGTCCGGAATATCTGCAGTTGCGCGAGAACATCGATAAATATCACGTCGGGTCGTTCGCCATGACCGTGCACGTCGACGGTCCCTATCTTCTGCGCAGCGAACCGTATGAAGCGGCTGAACTTCTCAATCGTCTGCAGAGCGATTCGAAGTTGCCGCTGCTTTTCGCAGCTGATTTCGAACGCGGCGTCTCGATGCGCCTGATGGGCACTACGATTTTTCCGCACGCGATGGCTTTCGGGGGTGACGGCAGTTTGGACGATGCTGAAGCCTTCGGCCGCATAACCGCAGAGGAAGCCCGCGCCATCGGCATCGACTGGAATTTCTTTCCCGACGCCGACGTCAATTCGAATCCTGCCAATCCCATCATTAACACGCGATCGTTCGGCGAAGATCCCCAACGGGTTGGCGCTCTGGTGGCCGCTTACATCAAGGGTGCGCACGAAGCCGGCATGATGACCACGGCCAAGCATTTTCCCGGCCACGGCGATACGGCAACCGATTCGCACCTCGGGGTCGCAAAGGTTACGGTCGATCAGGCGCACCTCAACTCGATTGAGCTGCCCCCATTTCGCCAAGCGATCGCAGCCGGTGTCGATTCCGTGATGGTTGCGCATGTGACGGTACCCGCCCTCGATCCCAATCCCGACCATGTCGCCACGATTTCTCCGGTCGTTGTTTCTGATCTTCTAGAGAAGCAACTCGGTTTCGACGGAATTGTAGTGACTGACGCGCTCGACATGGCCGGACTTACGCGGCTTTTCTCGCAGGATATCGGCCGCGCGGCGGTAGAAGCTTTTAAGGCGGGCAACGATCTCTTGCTCATCCCCGCGGATTTTCCCGCTTCTTACAACGCGATGCTTCAGGCGGTGCAATCCGGAGAAATCTCCCGCGAACGCCTGGATCGCTCGGTCCTGAAAATCCTGACAGCCAAAGCGGCCCTCGACCTGCAAAAGGCTCGCCTGGTCGATATCAATGCGCTACCTGAAATCGTTGGCAAGCCGGAAAACCTTGCCTTTGGCCAGCATGTCGCCGATTCCGCAATTACCCTGGTGCGCGACGACGGCCAGGTCCTGCCGCTCAAGTCATTTACTTCTAAATTTGCGGGAACCTCCAAGGCGCCGCTTCCGTATACAACGCAGGAGGAGACGCGCAATCGTGTGGTTGCGGTAATTTTCTCCGACGACGTGCGAACCGAATCGGGCCGCGCCTTTACCCGCGAACTGCTCGTGCGGATTCCGGACGCACATGTCCTGTATGTCGATCCGCGCATTGCAGCGGCGATGAGCAATGAGGTGCTCAAAGTGGTCGATCAGGCGAAGATTGTGATCGCTGCCGTATACGTTGTGCCGACTGCGGGTAAGATCGGCAACATGGTTGCCATGTCGGATGCAACGGGCACACTCCTCGATCAGGTGCTCGATCATGCGGCAAAAAGGACCGTCGTCATCGCCATGGGAAATCCCTATCTGGCGGAGGACTTCCCGAAGATTGAGAATTATATGTGCACGTTTTCGAATGCCTCGGTCTCGGAGATCGCCGCAGTGAAAGCTCTATTCGGGGAAATCCCCGTTCGCGGACATCTTCCCGTCAGCATTCCCAACATCGCTCAGCGCGGTACCGGACTGGAACGCCCGGCACAGGTCGCCGATGGAGGTCTCAACCATGAGCAGAATTAGATTTACGCGTTTTTTTGCAATCACTGCAGCAATTGGGAGCCTGACTGCGTTCTTCCTGCTGCCGGCATGCGACGTCAACGTCAAAAAAGAAAGCAACGGACAGGACAAACAGGTCGACATCAGCACTCCGGTTGGCGGCATTCATGTCAGCCAGCAGGCCGACGCTTCTGATGTCGGTCTGGCGCTTTATCCCGGAGCGCATCTCAAGCAAAAGGATTCTGATGGCAGCGACAAGAGCGCCAACGTGAACATTTCCGGCTTTGGTTTCGGAGTCAAAGTGGTTGCACTCGATTACGAATCTAACGACGCACCTGCGAAAATCCTGGCGTTCTACAGGGAGCAGTTGAAAAAATATGGCAACGTGCTCGAATGCCATTATTCCGGACATCACAACGTAAATACGGATTTTGACTCCCACGACTCAGCCGATTCAAAGTCGAACGACTTAACTTGCGACGACAATCACGGCGGCAACGTCGAGCTCAAGGTCGGCAAGAAAGACGACCAGCATATTGTCGAAGTCGAACCGGAAGGCAAAGGATCGAGTTTTGCGCTTGTCTATGTGCGAACCCACGGGCGGAATGCGGACATCTGAGCAGCGCCTCTGGCGCGAGCAGCAATGCTTCGGCTGGCCTTTGGATTTGATTTCTGCTGCGGCTGCTTTCTTGCGCCTGCCCCGCGTCCTGCTGTAATTTCAATCCAGTCCCATTGATTCCCGCGATGGACAATCCCTGTTACAAGTGCGGCAACGTAGTTGAAGAAGGTAAGGTTTTTTGTCCGCACTGCGGTGCGCCGCAGATTCGTGTGATCCTTCCAGAAGCCGCTCAGCCCGTTCTCGCCGGAGAGGGAGCTGCACTACAGGACCATGCTGAAGGCGTTCACGTTCTTCCCAGCGATTCCGCAGGCGCGTTGCCCGGCGAGATGGTTCACGACCTGAAGCCCTGCATTCTCGCTGCCGCGATTGCGATCGGACTCACTCTGGTCGGCCTTAATCCGTTTGCAGCAGCGCTCGCCGCAGGATGGTTAGCCGTTACTTTTTCGCGCCGCCGCACTCTCGCACCCGCACTAAAACGGGGAACTGGAGCCAGGCTTGGCGCCATCACGGGACTGCTTATTTTTGGAGCATCGACCGTATTTGAGACGGTGGCCGTTGCGCTCCTACACAAGGGCGCGGAACTACGCAGCCAGGTCCTCGACAGGGTTCAGCAAGTCGCCCAACGTTATCCCGGGCCCGAAGTACAACCCTTTGTCGACTTCGTGAAGACACCTGAGGGTTTTGCGTTTGTCATGGCGGGTTCGGTGGTTTTCGGTCTCGTAGCGTTCATCGCACTAGGAGCGGTCGGGGGATGGATGAGTGCGTGGTTTCTGGGCCGCAATCAACGTCCTTAATCACGAACAGGTGCCGGGCCCCCTTCAGAGTTTCAGATTCCTGGGCTTTTTCGTGTCTCGCTTCGCTCGCACGTCGGAATGACAATAGCAGTAGATACGGCACCGAACCCCAAAGCGCCTCTCGCGACGCGACCCAGGCAGCCGTAACTCCACATCTGACTCCTGGTCTTTTCTACCTATCAGCAATCAGCGCAACATGTTCCCGGGCGAATTCATCCTATTTTTCAGATGGATGGGTTACGAGGAACGCCCGCGGGAATCACTTGCGGCTTTCCTTACGCGAACAACAGGAGTTAAGCCGTGGATTGGAAAACGCATGGAGTAAAGATTGTGCGGGCGGGCGACATAGATACGAACACTCCGCAGACGCCGGGAATGACGCGGGCCGCGGCGATCTCGCACGCGAAGACCGGGGCGAACAAGCTGTGGGCCGGGACGATGGTGGTGCGGCCGGAGGCGAGGACGGGGCCGCATCATCATGGCGAACTGGAGACGGTGCTCTATGTCGTGCGCGGGCGCGTGCGCATGCGATGGGGCGATCATCTGGAATTTTCGGAAGAGGCGCGGCCGGGGGATTTCATCTATGTGCCGCCTTATGTGCCTCACCAGGAAATCAACGCGACAGAGGAAGAGTGTGAGGCGGTAGTAGTGCGGAATGGACAGGAGCCGATCGTCGTGAACCTGCCGTTGGAAACTCCGGAGCCGGCGAGCGCGGGACATTCCTGGAATGAAGCGGTGGGCATGGCGTTTCATCCCAAGTAGGATGGTCGCTTTGCGACTATCTTCGCTGGGCGGCTAATCGATCAACATGCAGTCGCCGTATGAGTAGAAGCGGTAGCGGGCGGCGACGGCATGCTTGTAGGCGCGCAGAATGTTATCGCGGCCGGCGAAGGCGCTGACCAGCATCAGCAGAGTGGATTGCGGCAGATGGAAGTTGGTGAGCATGGCGCCGACGATCTGGAATTCAAATCCGGGGTAGATGAAGATGGAGGCGGCCGAGTCGCCGGCGGCGATGGTTCCCGATCCCTTGCGGATTGCGTCTTCGAGGGTGCGGACGGTAGTCGTTCCAACCGCGACGATGCGGCGAGATTTTTGTAGGGCGTGATTGAGCGCGGAGGCGGCTGCAGGCGAAATTGAATAGGATTCAGAGTGAATTTTGTGATCTTCGACGCGATCGGCGCGGACGGGCTGGAATGTGCCGAGGCCGACGTGAAGCGTGATTTCGACGGTCTCGATGCGGCGGGCGCGAATTCGATCGAGAATTGGCTGCGTGAAATGGAGACCGGCGGTGGGCGCGGCGATGGAGCCACGAGCCTGGGCGTAGATAGTTTGATAACGGTCGCGGTCGGAGGGGGAATCGGCGCGGGCGATGTACGGCGGAAGCGGAACGTGACCGATGTGGTCGAGAATGTCGTAGAAGCCGGAGCTTGAATCGGCGGAACTGTTGATTGGGTGAAAGCGGATGTGACGTTCGCCGAAGGTCCCGCGGGAGATGACTTCGGCCTGCATTTCGTCGTTTTCGCCGAAGAACAAGCGTTCGCCGACGCCGATTTTGCGGCCGGGACGAACCAGGCACTCCCAGTCGTTTGGCTGGGTCGAGAGCTGGCGGGTGAGCAGGATCTCGATGCGTCCGTGAAGGAAATCGCGAGCGGCGGGGTTGCGGCGGCTGACGGGCTGGGCTCGGAGGCCGGAGCGATGCCCGTAGAGACGGGCGGGAAAAACGCGAGTGTTGTTAAAAATTATAACGTCGTCAGGGCACCGAAGATCAGGAAGATCGCGGAAATGGCGGTCGTGAAACTCTCCGGTTGCGCGGCCGAGGTGCAGCATGCGGGAACTATCGCGTGCGGCAAGCGGCTCCTGGGCGATGAGTTCTTCGGGAAGATGGAAGTTGAAATCAGAAACCAGCACAGTTTCAGGGTACAAGAAGTTCAGCGAAACGAGTGCCGACGAGATCGGGAATTTCGCTTAACGTATAAATTTGATTGGCTCTTCTAAGCAGGGTGGTTTAACATTTTTGTGGAAGCAGACGCGCCGCTTTTTCCTCCCCTATCGGAGAAAGCCTGATGGCCACGCAACGTAAGCACCGGGAAGAGATTGTCCGCTACGGACGGATGCTGCATGAGCGCGGGTTCGTGGCGGCGATGGACGGAAACCTTTCGGTCCGGTTGGATGCGAAGCGGATTCTGGTTACGCCGACCTGCCTGAGCAAGGGCGCAATGCGGGCAAGCGACCTCGTTATTGTTGGGACGGATGGAAAGCGGCTCGCGGGGCGGCGGAACGTCACAAGCGAAATCGCGATGCATCTGCTGATTTATAAAATGCGGCCGGATGTGCAGGCGATTGTGCACGCGCATCCGCCAACGGCAACGGGATTTGCGGCCGCGGGCGTGGCGCTGACCGAGCCGCTGGTGTGCGAGGTGGTGGTGGGGTTGGGATCGATTCCGCTGGCGCGTTATGGCATGCCGGGAACGGATGAGCTGGCAGAAACTCTGGAGCCGTTCGTCCCGCGGCACGACGCAATTCTGATGTCGAATCACGGCGTCGTCACGTACGGCGATACGCTGGAACACGCGCACATGAAGATGGAGATTGTCGAGCATTTTGCGCAGATTGCGCTGGTCACGCATCTGCTCGGCAAACAGCGGCCGCTCAGCGGCGTGGATGTTGAAAAGCTGATGGTGGCGCGAACGAAATATTTTGCCGGCACAAAATACTTCGACGGGAAGGCCGCGGGTTCGATTCCGTTGGAAATTGTGACGCCTCCGGAAAAGGTGAGCTGAGGCCCGCGAAAGTTTCTTTATTTCCAACCCTTTAGTCTCCCTCTGCTTTGCCCTGAATCAGAACGCACACTGCCCTGCAACGACCGTTTTCGTTAAGCTTCCTTTCAAGGCGGGATCGAGGAGTGTCCTATGAAGCGCATGCGCGCCCTGGAAATAGTGGGAGCGGGGATGTTTTTCGCGATGTGCGGGGGAGCGATCGCGCAGGACAACGCCGTTCCATTCCTAAATCAATCATTGAGTCCGGCAAGCATTGCCCCGGGGAGCAAAACCTTCACGCTTACGGTGAACGGATCCGGCTTCGCTTCTTCTGCTGTCGTCAACTGGAACGGGTCGAGTCGCTTAACCGAAGTGATTTCCAGCAGCCAGTTAAAGGCTACGATTGAGGCCTCTGATGTCGCCAAGCCGCAGACAGCCTGGATTACCGTCACCAACTCCGCACCAGGCGGCGGAACGTCGAACGTAATCTTCTTTCCGGTAAGGGATAAATCGTCTTCGCTCGGCATGGCGGTCAGCGAGCCCTTCGCAGGCGCGACGGCAGTCGCAATCGGCGATTTCAATAATGACGGAAAATTGGACGTGGCCTGGACCGCCAGCAACGGCTTAAACGTCTCGCTGGGGAACGGGAACGGCACTTTTCAGCCTCCAATCGTAACCAGCGGATTCGGAGGCAGTTTAATTCAACTTGTAACGGGCGATTTCAACGGCGATGGAAATCTAGACCTTGCCCTTGGCGGTGATTGGGGCGTCACCGTGCTCCTCGGAGACGGCAAGGGCGGGTTCACAGAAAGCTCCTATATAGATGCGTTCACCGGCGGCAACGCCGGAATAGGCGTCGCGGATTTTAATCACGATGGCCGGCTGGATATTTATATCGCCGGTTGGGAGGGGCCCTACGACGAATTCGAGATCCTTACCGGAAACGGTGATGGCACCTTTGGCTACAGTTATGGCTACGTTACAGGTTCCCCCCAAGGCCAGGGAGACTTCGGGATCCTCTCAGGGGCCCCGGCAGTCGGTGACTTCAATCAAGACGGCTATCTGGATCTGGCAATCGGTGGCTACCCTAATGGCAACGATGGCGAAATCGAAATATTTTTGGGGAACGCGAGCGGGGCATTCACACAGGGCACCACGATCTCTGGAGTTTACGCCATAAATGTTGCTACTGCCGACGTGAACAACGATGGCAAACTCGATCTCATCACCGACTATGGCTGCGTCCTGCTCGGCAACGGAGATGGCACATTCCAATCCTGTAATGCGCTGCCTTTCAGTGGAGAAATCGGCGGGATCGGCGATTTCACCGGCAATCACATACTGGATGTTGTTAATGGAATTGTCGGGCTGGAAAGCGGCGTCGCCGTCGATCTGGGAGCGGGAAACGGCACATTTTCAACGGACTTTACCTTTCTTGGACCATACATTCCCGGTGCAGTCGGGGACTTCAACAATGACGGAAGGCTCGACATCGTCGCCTCAAGTGGCTTCGACGGCTATCTCCTGCTCCAGACTACAGTTGATCTCACGCCCTTCAGCCTCGGCTTCGGCAACCAAAACGTGGGAACTTCCAGTGCGGCGCAAACGGCCACCTTGACCAACGTCGGGACTTCAGCTCTGGAGGTCGGAACAATCAGCATCTCCGGCTCAGGGTCGAAGAATTTCAGCCAAACTAACAATTGCAGCTCGAGCCTGGCCGCCGGAGCGAGCTGCACGATCTCGGTCACGTTCGCGCCCGCCGCAGGGGGCAAATTCTCCGCGTCCCTCGGCGTCAGTTACAAAGGCACAGGAAGCCCTCAATCAGTGGCACTGAGCGGGACAGGCGTTACCCCTCCCACGGTTACGCTGCTGCCGACCAGCTTGAGTTACGCAACGCAGTTGTTTGGGACCAGCAGCCCGGCTCAAACCGCGACTCTAAGCAACACGGGCGATCAGGCTGTCTCAATTTCGAACATCGCTGTTTCCGGGCCATTCACGGAAACGAATAATTGCCCCAGGAGCCTCGGAGAATTCGGCGCGTGCCAGATTCAAATCGTTTTCGCGCCGGCGGGGCCTGGCGCCGCCAGCGGAACTCTTTCTGTGACTGACAACGCCACCGGCAGCCCGCAGCAAGTCGCTCTCAGCGGAGTCGGAACCGTCATCACTCTCTCGCCGATCGCCGTCAATTTTGGAAGCCAGAGCGTCGGCACGCTCAGCTCTGCGGCTCCGATCACGCTAAGTAATGTGGGGACGACTGGAGTCAGCATTACGTCCATCGCGATCACTGGAGCCGACCCACGAGATTTTCTTGAGGCTAATAACTGCGGCAGCACCCTGGCTGCAAATTCCGGATGCACGATTGAGGTGAAGTTCAGACCAACGGCAGCCGGAGCGCGTTCCGCAGCAGTCTCGATCAGCGACAACGGAGGCGCAAGCCCGCAGACTGTAGCCCTATCCGGAACCGGCACAGGGAATTGAAGCGCCAGCCGGCGCACGCCCGAGCGGATGAACGTCAAAATCCCCGCCCAAGCGAAGCGTGGACGGGGCACCCGCGAAGTGTGGAACATCCCCCACCCAAGCCAAACCTGGCTTGAATGCACCACCCTTTTGACCTCGTCTACTCGCCGCCGATGCGAAAGCGGAATCCGGCGCGAAAATTCACGGGCAATGCGGGATAGCCAGCGACTTCGTTGTAGCGGCGGTCGAGCACGTTGTAGACGTTCGCGTAGGCGGTGACGCGCGAGTTGATGGCGTACCATCCGCCGATGTCTGCGCGAACGTATCCGGCGGCGTGGTTGACGAGATCGTCGACAAAATCGGAATCGGGCCGGCGGCCGACGAAACTGCCGCCGAGATTTGCCGCCCATTTTTTGCCCGGATAATTGACCAGCGTAGTCGCCGAATGTTTGGGGCGGCGCAGCAGGGGATTTCCAGTTTCATACAAGGGCGTGCCGCAAGCGTCTTCGGCGCAATAGGGAGATAGCAAGTATTCGGTTGAGGTGTAGGTGTAGGCAGCGGTCACCAGCAACCTTGGTCTGATCTTTCCCTGCAGCTCGACTTCCGCACCCTGCGCAAAAGATTTCTGCACGTTGAAAAATTGGCCGAGAGTTCCCGGCGGATTGCCCTGGTATGTAACCGTATTCGTGCCGTACTCGATCTGGTCGTGGAAGAGGTTATTGAAATATATTGCGTTCAGGACCCAACGGCTTGCCAGGAAATTCTGCTGAAAGCCGGCTTCGAAGGCGCGAGTGCGCTCAGGCAAGAGGCCGGGATGGGGCAAGTAGTACGGCAAACCGGCAAAGGTTTCCGTGAAGTCGGGATCCATGTATGCGGTGGCATAAGAAAAGCGCAGGCGCGTTTCGGAGAAAGTCTCGTTGCCATGCCGCGCAAGCAGAGTGAGTGCGACTCGCGGCACTCCGATATTTCCGAACTCGCTGCTGTGAACGAAGCGCCCGCCCGCGACGACAGATAACCTTTTCCAGATCAGTTGTTGTTGCAGGTATGCATCCTGGTTGAGGCGCTGGCCGTGCGTGGGCGGAGGAAATGCCGGATAACCGAAATAGGCGCTTTCGTTTTCGATGCGGTAGCCGAAGGTCGAATGTGTCCAACTACGCTCGGAGTAGTCGCCCTGATATTCGCCGGCCACGTGATTGATGTCGTAGTTATAGACGGAGGCAAAGTTGTAGGTGTTTCCGTCTGGGCTGTTATCGAAATAGCGGTAAACGTAATCGGATGCCGTGAAGCGATGCTGCCAGCCCGAAGGCTCGGCGATGGTGAGTTCGGTACTGCCGAGCAAAGTGTTGGTTTGAGCGTCGCCGATTGACAGGGGGGGAACAAGCTCGGCGCCGTTGAAATCCCACGCACCGGGAAGTCCGGTGTGACTGTTGGAGTGGCGAACGCGCACGCGCAAGGAAGTTTTTGAGCTGAGCGCGGCTCCAACATTTGCGCCGGCAAGCGAGTCGGAGAAGGCGTTGTTGATGCCGGAACCGTCGGTGTTGAACTGGTCGCCGAAAAAATTGTAATCGTAGCGGCCGCGCGCGCCCGAGAGCGAAGCGCAGCCGTTGGCGGTTGAGAAATTTCCGCCATCGGCGCCGAAGCGAAGTTCGGGAGTGGGAGTGCTTCCGGTGCGGGTCCAGACCTGCACGACGCTGGTCATGGCATCGGAACCATACAGCGTGCTTTGCGCGCCGCGGAGAAATTCCAGCCGGTCGGCTTGACCCAGAGGGAGCGTGCCAAAGTCAAACGTGAGGCCGGGTTCGGTAATGTAGACGCCGTCGACAATTACTTTGTTATAGGTGGACTCGCCGCCACGCACGAAAAGAGAAGAGAGAGAGCCATCTTGTCCGTAGCTGTTGACTACCGCGCCGGTGAGAAAGCGGACCGCGTCGTCAGCGGCCACGGGCTGCATGAGTTCGAGCTGGCCGCTTTCGAGAGTGGAAATGCTGGAGCCGGTTTGCTCGGCGGGAGTAGGCGTGCGCGTAGCGCTGACTACGACCGTTTCCGAGGCAACGGCAAGGTGCAGTTGGACCGTGATTTGATCTTTGAGCCGGAACGAGTCGGTGGCAAGAGCAAAACCTGGGGCGGTGACTTTGATTTCCACATCGGAACCTGGGTACACATCTGTGAAGGTGGCGACTCCCTCGGAAGAAGTTGTGGCGGTTTTGGCGGGCGACCGGTAAGACATTCCTTCGTATGTTCCCGGGGCGGCGCCGGGGCTCATTGAGAACTCAAACGCGACGACCGAGACTTGCGCTCCGGCAACAGCCGCCGATTGCGGGTCAATCACTTTTACTTTGAGATCAGCGGCAAATGCCGATGCCGAAAAAAGCAACAACGAAGCGCAAAGAACGCGCATAACCATCCTCCTTTTCACGCGAAAGGGGTTGCGGTGGACGGTGTGCGCCGGTCTCCTGGCTTTGCGAGTGAGGATGCGAAGCAAGCAATCAGCACTTGGCATTTGGCATTCAGCCAAATGGGGCATCCGAGTATTTAGCAACAGGCCTTCCCGGAATTTCTTCCAGTGGCCGGCTGCGATTTCCTCGCTTACAGTTGCGCGGCAGCGCGGGAGTTGCACCCGCTTCCCTGTCCTTGCCGAGCGGCAAAGACGCGCAAACCTAAGGACATTTCAAAGAGCGAATACTGCTGTGTTGGAAATTTAATGGCGGAATGGAGACGGTGTCAACTGGCGCTCTGTGAGAGGTTTTCCTCTGCGGGTTCCGAGACACCTTAGATCCCTCGGCCCGCCGGTGAAAACGCGGGCCTTCGGGATGACGCCCTGGGTGGCACCGATTATTTGGAGAGGAACAGTAAAATAAGGAAGTGAAGAAGTTCTGGGATAACTCGAACGGGAAGGGCACGCGCGGACCCGAGGCAGGCGACCGCGAGGGCGCGACGTTGAAGCCGGTTCCGGCGGAGTTGAGGGTCGGCGATGTCCGGATTGCTCCGGCGACGGTGCTGGCGCCGATGGCTGGCGTGACCGATACGGTGTTTCGGCGATTCATCCGCAACCTTGGCGGGTGCGGGCTGATCATGACCGAGTTCACCTCTGCGGATGGAGTCCTGCGCAAGAAAGATCAGAAGGCAAAACGCTATTTGCATTTTTATGAAGACGAGCACCCGATCTCGGCGCAGCTTTTTGGGAGCAATCCGCAGGTGATGGCAGAAGCGGCACGGATGGTCGAGGGATTTGGATTTGATCTGGTCGACTTGAATCTTGGGTGTCCCGCGAAAAAGGTGGTGAAGTGCAACGGAGGCTCGGGGCTATTGCGCGACCTGCCGGCGATTGGGAAGATTTTTGAAGCAGTGCGGACGGCGGTGAAGATTCCGTTCACGGTCAAGTTTCGCGCGGGATGGAATGACGAGGAAATTGTTTGCGTGGAACTGGCGAGAATGGCGGAAGCTTGCGGGCTGGCTGCGGTTGCGCTGCATGCGCGCACGCGGGAGCAGGGGTATAGCGGAAATGCGCGATGGGAGTGGATCGCGGCGGTGAAAGATGCGGTTAAGATTCCCGTGATTGGAAACGGCGACATTCGCACGCCCGAGGATGCCTGCGCGATGGTCGCGCAGACGAGATGCGATGCGGTGATGATTGGACGGACGGCGCCGTCGAATCCGTGGATATTCCGGCAGATTGAGCAATATTGCGCGGGAAGGGCGTACGATCAGCCGAACGAGGCGGATCGATATCAGATGATTCGCACGTATTTCTCGATGCTGATCGAAGAAGAGTTGCCGGACGCGATCGGAAAGATGAAGCAGTTTGCTTCGTGGTTTACACACGGCGTTCCAGGCGGAGCGCACCTGCGCAAAGAGATTTACGAATCGAAAAGCGATGTGGAGGTGCTGCAGAGGGTGGAAGGATTTTTCGAGACAAGGCTCGGCATTGTCAACCCGGAGAGCCTGGCGACGAATGCGTACTCCTAGTTGTTTTTTCGCGTTGGCCGCAGCCATCTGCTTCGGACCCGTATCGTCTGCGGCGCAGACGACAATTGCAGTCCGTGTGGTGAAAGCCTGGAACGGAAAGCCGCTTCGCGGCTACCACGTGTGGCTGCAGTTTCCTGTTGATAGCCAAAGGAAGAGGCAACGAATGATGCAGCCAACCGCTTCCGACGGCACAGCTATTTTTCAAATCGAGGAACCGCTGCCTGAAAGGATTTTTGTCTCGCTGGGGGTGGACGAAGCGGCTTGCTCCGGGCAAGCGGACATTATCACGGGTGAACTGCAGAAGCAGGGCGCAGCAATTGGGAAAGAGTGCGGTTTGACCGAGGCAGCCAAGCGACTCTCCCCAAAGCCAGGACAGATTATCCTGTTCGCCCGTCCTCTGCCGCTGTGGGCGCGCATTCTGGCACCGATTGAGAGAGAGTGAGTAGGTTTATTTCGGTACACGCCTTTTTATTCGCAACCAACGCGCCTCGTACAAAGTAGTCCACTGGGTTTCCTTCGAATATAATCATCCGCGTTTATGGCGCTCACTTCTGGCAAAAAGCTGGGGCCGTACCAAATTCTGTCGTCCATCGGCGCGGGAGGAATGGGAGAAGTTTACTGCGCCCGCGATTCTCGCCTGGGACGCGATGTGGCGATCAAAGTTCTGCCGGCATCTTTCTCGGCCGATCCGGACCGATTGCAGCGATTTGCGCAGGAATGCCGCGCAACGGCAGCGCTGAACCATCCCAACATTCTTTCGATTTTCGATATCGGCGAAGATCGTGCCGCACCCTACGTGGTCTCCGAACTTCTCGAGGGCGAAACGGTGCGCGACCGACTGCGCGAAGGGCCAATTCCAGCGCGGAAGGCCATCGACTATGCGCGGCAAATCGCAAATGGATTGGCAGCCGCGCACGAAAAAGGCATCACGCATCGCGATCTGAAGCCGGAGAATTTATTTATAACGACGGATGGCCGAGTGAAGATTCTCGATTTCGGCCTGGCGAAGCTCACGCGTCCTGAGGCAGACGACTCGGGCGACGCTCCGACGATGCAGATCGCGACTGACGCGGGCACCGTCATGGGGACGGTCGGATACATGGCGCCCGAGCAGGTGCGCGGGAAAGCAGCCGATTCGCGATCGGATATCTTTGCCTTTGGCGCGATTCTTTACGAGATGCTTTCTGGCAAGCGCGCTTTTCACGGCGAATCGCCGGTAGAAACCATGAGCGCGATTTTGAAGGAAGAACCGCCCGACCTGACAGAAACCAATCGCAATGTTCCTTCGGCGCTAGAACGGATAGTCCGGCATTGTCTCGAAAAAAATCCGGCCGAGCGGTTTCAATCGGCACGCGATCTGGCGTTCAACCTCGACGCTCTCAGCGAAATCTCGACCAGCCGCAGCGGCGCACAGGCATTGCCGGTCGAAAAAGAAAAAGCAACTCGGCGATGGGTGAGGGCGGGAGCGGCCGTCGCCTTACTCGTTGCTTCGTGGGTAGGGATTTATATTTTCGCGCATCGCGGGATCGCGACGAATCCGACTTTCCACGAAATTACTTTTCGCAACGGCACCATCTGGGATGCTCGTTTCGCGCCGGATGGTCAGACGATCGTGTATGGCGCCAACTGGGAAGGCAATCCAGCCGAACTTTTCACCACACGATTCGACGGCACCGATTCACGTTCGGTCGGCCTGCCTTCGGCGCAGATTCTTTCGATCTCTCCCAAGGGCGAGATGGCGATCAATCTCCACGCGGCGCCCTTCTCAGCCTTTACGATGAAGGGAACGCTGGCGCGGGTTCCGCTTGTGGGCGGCGCGGCGCGCGAAGTTCTCGATTCTGTTTTGTGGGCCGACTGGGGTCCCGACGGCGAATCGTTTGCCGTGATTCGTACCAATCCTGGTGGCAATCATCTCGAGTATCCCATCGACAACACAATCTACGCGCCAGAGTCGTGGGTAAGCCACGTGCGCTTTTCTCCGAATGGAGAATACCTCGCCATCGCCGATCACGTTCCGAGCGGCGACGATGGCCGCATCGTCATCATTGATAAGCGGGGAAATCACAAGGCGCAATCTTCGTTTTACACCAGCGTGCAGGGGCTGGCGTGGAACCCGAATGGAAAAGAGGTTTGGTTTTCCGCGGTGCCGACTGGGGCAGCGCGATCACTCTATGCTCTCGATTTGTCCGGCAAAGAGAGGTTGATTTACCGCGCTCCGGGCGGGGTTACGATTCACGACATCAGCCGATCCGGGCTGGTTCTGCTCACCGCCGACAAGGTTCGCCTGGGAATGTTCGCGCTTGCTCCGAACGAGACGCATGAACGCAGCCTCTCGTGGTTCGACTGGTCGCTGCTGACCGATCTCTCTGCTGACGGCAAGACTTTGCTCTTTTCCGAAAGCGGCGAAGCGATGGGCAACGGTCTCGGCTCGCTTTATCTTCGGGGTACCGACGGTTCAGCCGCGGTGCGCCTCGGAGAGGGTGGGTTTGGCAGGCTTTCCCCCGACGGAAAATGGGCGCTCGTCTTGAACGGCCACCCCGCCAAATTGATGCTATTAGCTACTGGCGCAGGACAGTCGCGCCAGATCGCTGACAATAAGATGGATCACTTCTCGATGGGCTGGCTGCCCGATAACAAGACGATTTTCTTCGGCGCCAGCGAGATGGGCAAGCCTGGACGGAGTTACGTACTCGACATTGATTCGCCCGGGGCAGCGCCCAAGCCGGTCACTCCCGAGGGCGTAGTCGCCCCATACGCTACACCGGATGGCAAGTTCCTTCTCTCCAGCAATGCGAAGCATGAATACTCGCTTTTCCCAGTCGATGGAGGTGAGCCGCAAAAGCTGAATCTCGACATTCAGCCGGACGAATTCGTTATCGGCTTTATCGATAATGGCAAAACCGTGCTGGCGCGTAACCGCAGCCTGCCGGCGAAGATTACGCGCATCGATCTGGCATCCGGCAAGCGTACGCCATTCAAGGAAATCACTCCTGCCGATCCCGCCGGTGCACAGAGCATTGTCGCGCTGCGCTTCAGCGGCGATGGCAAGTCATACGCGTATTCGCTGGGACGATGGCTTTCGGATTTATATGTTGTGGATGGGTTGAAGTAGCGAGCTTGTGAAAACAAAGGCGCGGGTCGGGGCCCGCGCCTTTTCACGTCGCGATGGGGATTGTTCAGTTAAACGATCGCGACCGCGATGCGCACTCCTGGATGCCGGAGGTTGAAGAGGAAGTATCCGCCGTCGACGAAATCGATGTAGCAGTTGTCGTTGTAAGACCATCCGTGCGGCCATGCGTCGACAATTTCAAAGTTGTAGCCGCCATAGCCGAAATGCGGCCGACCTCCAACGATGGTGACATGCCGGATGGCGAAATGGTGGTCGTGGCCGAAGTGGGCCTTGAAATGGGCGTCGTCGATGCGGCGGACTTCCTGTCGATGTTCTACGTGCTCATCATGCCGCTCTTCCTGGCGGGCGTCATCGTGGTGATCGTCCTGGGCAAGCGCCGCCAGCGTGCCCCCAAGCAAAAACGCCCCACTGACGCCGACAACTATGAGAAACCGATTCATAATCGCTCCTTAATCGTTGCTTGTTTGAAATCCGTGTTTGAGATCCACTCTGTTTCAGATTCAAGACTTTGTGGCACATCCGGCGGTCGCGGTTGGCTGAATTTTTTTGAAGGCTGAATTCACTCGCGTAATTCTATGAAAAATGAGGGCGGGGGAGTCGTAAAGAATTGTCAGTCGATCCGGGGTGAGCGTTATACCTTTTGTGCCACCATCTTCCCAGTTTCATCCTTCTCGATGTACGCCCACGGCGTTTTTGGATCGTGGGTGAAGACCGTGAGCCATTTCTCGGGAATTGAACGCGCGTAATACTCTTTTTTGCTTTCGATGGTTTGCAGGGGATAGAGATCGAATCCCATGCCCCAGGCGAGATCGATGTGAGCGGTGGTGGGGATGAGATCGGAGATGTAGCAGGCGATAGGAGGATGCTCGTCTGTCAGTGGATGCTCGTCTCGCGCTTGATTGTGATCGCGTTCCGCGATCCCGCGCGGGGACTCGCCCAGGTCCTTCGGCGGCGAAATGCGTGCCGCCTCAGGATGACAGGCGCTGTTTGCCTCCTCGGAATGACGACCGCTATTGCCAGCCGCCTCAGAATGACAACCGTTAACTATGATCGCCATCATGCTGGCCGTGTGGCCGGGGAAGGTTTTCACGGAGATGCCGGGGACGATTTCTTCTCCGCCTTTGAGCAGAGTCATCTGGCCACTGGCGACGAGAGGATCGAAATTATCAGGAATATAACTGATGGCGTCGCGCTCACTCGGATGGCGCGCGTATTGCCACTCGCCCTCGGGCGCAAAGTATTTCGCGCGAGGAAACGTGGGCACGATCTTTCCGGATTTATCTCTGATCGTGTTCCATCCGCAGTGGTCGAAGTGCAGATGGGAATTGATGACGATGTCGATGTCTCCGGGCGCGATTTGCGCCGCAGCCAGATTTTTCAAAAGCTCCGCAGGCTGGCCATAGAACTTTACCATACGCTCGGGTAATTTGTTGCCCATCCCGGTTTCGACCAGCACGGTTTGTTTACCGGTGCGAATCAACAGCGAGTTCAATCCAGACGGAATGTAGTTTTTTTCGTCCGCCTCGATTTTCCTCGACCACATCACCTTGGGCACGACGCCGAAAAATGCGCCGCCATCAAGGCGGTAAATGCCGTCGGAAAAAATTGTGAGCTCGAAATTGCCGAGAGTCAGGCTAGCCATGAGGACAGTGTGCCATAGTGAGCGCCCCTCCCGCAGATAGCCGGCGGCCTCGTGATAAATCGATCGCGCCGTGCGAGCGGGAGAAGTTTTTGCCCTAGGGTGAATACCTGATGAGCAGTTACAGACGTGTGCAAGACAGCTGTATATTTTTTGGTCGCCAGGATGGGACCCGGCTGTTCACAATCTTGCTGAGGTTATGGCAAGTGACACTTGCCACAAGACTTAGCCGGGGATGCCCCTTTGGAATGCTGCTTGGAAACTCGCGTGCAGCGTTAGAGACGCCGTGGCCAAAGCAACTGTCGCGACATAAGCGGATACCAAAAACCTCCATGAAACGAATCAAGCTAGGCCTGTGGATTGAGTTGGCTGCGACGATCTTTGGAATTGCCTGCGTGCTGGCCGTTTTCTTCGTAACGGTGGGCGCGGCAAGCCGCGACGACTCCGATGGCTCGGAACAGTCGGCCGCGATAACCTCTCAAGCTCCCAGTTCGCCGAGTGCCAAGTCTGCGGCAATGGCTCCCCGCAGTGCCGAAGCGCAACCGTACGAAGGCGTGGTCACGGATACGCACTGCGGAGCGAAGCATTCTGCGGATGGGGCGCTGAGCGCTGCGGGTTGTACGCGCTCGTGCGTGCACGGAGGCCAGCATTTCGCGCTCGTCGACGGAGATAAAGTTTACGTTCTGGAAGGCGAAGCGGAGATGTTGAAGCAAGCCGCGGGCGAGCGAGTGACCGTCATGGGTAGGCTGAACGAAAACACAATCTCCGTCGCGTCGGTTCGCCTGCCTGCGCCTTAGCCTATTCACGCTTCCTAAAAGGGAAGCGTCTTGCTTCAGACTAAACGAGTTTCAGGTCTAGCGAGCCGGCTTCAAACGAGCCTTACTGCGGCGAAGGCTTCGTCTCCGCCAGGGTGGCGGGCACAGCTGCTGGAACCGGCGCCGCATTCACCGGCGTTGCAACCGGAATGCTGGTGCGGGCGAAGGCGCGCTCATCCCACTTGCCGAAGATCATCTTGCCTGCAGTCGTCTGCAACACGGAAGTCACCGAGACGTCGATTGTCTTCCCGATCATTTTTCGCGCATTGTCGACGACTACCATGGTGCCGTCGTCGAGATAGGCGACTCCCTGGTTATATTCCTTGCCTTCTTTCAGGATGAAGACCTTCATGATTTCGCCGGGCAGCACGATCGGCTTAAGCGAGTTGGCGAGCTCGTTGATGTTCAGGACCTCGACGCCCTGCAGTTGCGCGACCTTATTCAGATTGAAATCGTTGGTAATGATTTTGCCTTCATAGAGCTTGGCGAGTTCGATCAGCTTGAGATCGACTTCGCGGATGGACGGAAAATCGTCTTCCACAATCTGAATCTGCAGGCTGGGCATTTTCTGCAGGTGCTGGAGAACATCGAGCCCCCGGCGGCCACGATTGCGCTTGAGCGAGTCGGCGGAATCGGCGACGAGCTGCAGCTCGCGCAACACGAACTGTGGCGCGACGATGACGCCATCGAGGAAGCCGGTTTCGGCGATGTCGGCGATGCGGCCGTCGATGATGACGCTGGTGTCGAGAATCTTGTAGCTTTTGCGGCTCTGCTTCTCACCGCCGAAAATTCCGCCGAGCGCGGCAAGGTTTAGCAGATCGCCCTTGCTGGCGCCGACGATCAGGCCGACATAGGCCATCAGGAGCATGACCATGATCTGCAGAAAGCTCTGAGTATTTCCCGCAGGCACACTGCCGCGGATGACGAGAGCGAAAAGGTAAGCGCCGCAGATGCCGAGAATACTGCCGATGGCCGCGCCGATCAGCCGCTTGAGGCTGACTCCGCGCAGTTTCCACTCGAAGAGGATGATACCGCCGCCAATGAGGGCACCGACGCCGGCATCAAGCTCGCGGGAAAGTCCGAATGGCGCGATTACGTAACAGGTGACAGAAACAACGATTACGAAAAGAAGACGAATAAGAATCAAATCCACGATGCCACCTCCCCCGGCAACTGCTTCGCCGTCTTTCCGGCGAAATGCACCGGTGCCGCTTCCGCGCCGCCCCAGACGGGAACCGGCAAATCAGCATGCGGGGCGTGAATTAGGGGAATGAAGGTGCGCCCCGTCCCGGCCTGTAGAGGCATAGCCGGGAGGCTTGTATGTCAACGCCTAGAGTATATACCCGCCAGAAAGGGCTGGAAAACGACAGCAAGGGCCGTGCTCGATGCACGGCTAAGGCGAAACCTAGGGATTGTCCCAGCCCGAGCTACAGTCTCTTCCTCGCTCTGAAATGCGTTGCCAGGCGCATCTGAATGCCGACACTCCGGCGAAACAGGAGAGCGAATGTCTGGCGCCGGAAGATTAAGCCATCGAAGAGATGGCCGGAGGTGATCGGTTCGGCGTTTGAACTGCGGGAGGGCTGCCTTAAGTGTCTGCCGGTTGCATCTCTGAACCCTGGTTTCCTCGTAGCTTTTGTATTCGATCATTCCTGCCGACTTGCGAGCACCTATCCTGCTAGACTCGGCTTATGAAAGCGCTGGTGATTACGAAGCTGGGCGGACCAGAATCACTTGCCGTTCGAGACATGCCAGAACCGCAGGTGAAAGCAGGACAGATCGCGGTGCGCGCGACGGCGGGAGGATTGAATTTCGCCGACCTGATGACTACGCAGGGAGGATATCCGGGGGCGCCAGCTCCGCCACTGATTGCGGGACGCGAATTTTGCGGGGTCGAAGATGGCAGCAAGCGGCGGGTAATGGGCTACCTGCAATGGGGGGCGTTCGCCGAGAAAGTTGCAGCGTACGAAAATCTGATCTGGCCGGTCCCGAGCGATTGGAGCGATGAGCAGGCGGCGGCCTTCCCGGTGAATTATTTCACTGCATATCTGGCTTACTGGCAGGCGGGCATGACCGGCCAGCCGGTGACAGGACAGACGGCGGGACTTGCTGGCCCCGCAGGCCCTCGCCGCGCGCTGATTCATGCCGTGGCGGGAGGAGTGGGCACTGCGGCGGTGCAGATCGGGCGCATTCTCGGCATTGAAATGTACGGGACCTCCTCTTCCGATGAAAAGCTGGCCCGCGTGAAAGAGCTCGGATTGCAGCGCGGCATCAATTACAAACGTCAGGATTATGAAGAAGCGGTGAAGAACCTTACACACGGCGAAGGCGTTGACGTTGTGTTTGAAATGCTTGGCGGAGAGCACACGGCGAAGAGCATCCGCTGCCTGCGGGATTTCGGGCGGGTCATTCAATATGGTACGGCGACCGGAAAAGCACCGCAGCTCGATATTCGAGGCTTGTATGCGAAATCGGCGATGGTGCAAGGGTTGTGGCTGACTTATCTTTCGCAGAAGCAGGAGATCATCGATGCGGCATGGAAGCAGCTTGCGGAATGGATCGGGCAAAAGAAGCTCGCTCCGGTGATCGGCGAGGTTCTACCCATGAGCCGCGCGGTGGAAGGCTACAAGCTGCTGCAAGAAGGCAAAAACTACGGGAAGGTTGTGATGACAATTGGGTAGCTCTCCGCGAAAGCGATGCTGGGGGAACAGGTGTATGATCGCGGCATGCCGGGAGGACGTAGCCGCGAGCAGTGGATCGCGCAGTATGCGACCAGCCATCAGCATAGGATAAATCGCGCCTGCCATACTCTGGGCATTCCGATCATTCTCATTTCGCTTTTGATCTTTGTAGGCAGCATTTTCCTACACCGATTGTGGCCGTATGCGTTGGGTTTGTTCGTGATCGGATGGATTTTTCAATTTGTCGGCCACGCGTTCGAAGGCAAACCACCGGAAGTTTTTCAGGACTGGCGTTTTCTTTTTGTCGGGGTGCGCTGGTGGTGGGCAAAGATGAACGGCAAAGCGTAGGCTCCATAGCGCCCCTGAGGCTTCACGATCGCCGCGGCAGTCTTCAGTCATCGACAACACAATGTTCCCTCAACTTGCGCGTTTCACGGATTTCGGCATTCTGCTGCTGAGGCTTATGGTGGGTCTGGTGTTTGTCACTAGCGGATACCACCATCTGAAAAATCCCGCCGAGCGCGCGAAGAGCATTGGCATGTCAAAGGGCTTTACGATTTTTCTGGGCACAGGAGAAGTTGCAGGATCGCTGGGAGTGGCGTTTGGAGTTCTCACGCAGCTTGCGGCTTTCGGTCTGATTCTGATCATGCTGGGCGCGATCCAAAAGAAGATCTTTGTCTGGCACACGGGATTCTGGGGCGACAAAGGTTCAGGCTGGCATTACGACCTGATGATTGTTTTGATGAATCTGCTCATCGCCTTCACAGATGGCGGACGTTATGTGTTGATGCGGTAACCTATTTGCGAATTTGCTTGTCCACTGACCGATCCCGCTCTATTCTCTAATCATCTTTGTGGTAGCTTGATCCGGGGTTCGATTCGCACGGAAAATATGTATCGCCTGACCGCCAGATTGTTGTTGCTGTTTGCGCTCGTGGGAAATGTGATCCCGCTGGCGATGGCTGCGAAAAGCGAGCCGCCGCGCGCATGCTGCATGCGCAAGGCGCATCACTGCCAGGAATCGAGCGCCTCGGAAAGCGGACCTGTCTTTCTGGATCCGTGCTGTTGCAGGAATCACGCCCGCCGTGTGGCCACTACAACGATCTGGGCGCATCCTAAACAGGTTAATTCTGCGAGATTTTCTCCCGCTCTAGAGCCACTGGTTGAGAGGGTTCCGTTTCTTCCGGTTGAGAGCCAGGCGCTAAACGCTCGTTCCTCGCGCGCACCCCCGCAATTGTCCATCGCATAACTAGACGAGCCTCTGAACAGTCTCTCGGCATTGGAGCTGCACTCTGTAGCTTTCTGCCATGCTGTTTCCCGCTGAGATAGCTTGTTTCGCGCCGAGGCTCATTCCAGGCATGACCGAACCGGTTGTTTGCGAGGATCGATATGCGAGCCTTTCATCTCAGACTCTTGAATGGACAATTAATCGAAGTCTCAGCCTCCATCGTTCTCCTTGTTATGCTTCTCAGCGCGGTTGCGTCGGCGACGATTTTTGGATCGGTTCATGGCGTGATTCACGATCCGCAGCATCGACCGATTCAAGGCGCGATGGTGATGCTGAAAGCCGCGCACTCGGATTGGGGCCAATCGGTGAACTCCAATTCCACCGGAGAATTCGAATTCACCTCGGTTCCGATCGGGAACTACACACTTTCGGTTTCCGCATCCGGTTTCCAGCAAGTACGACAAGACGTTGTGGTCGAATCCGACACGCATCCGGTGCTGCATTTTCAACTGGCGGTCGCGGGCCTCAAACAGAGCGTATCGGTTTCCGAGACTTCCGTGGAGCTCGCGACCCAGAGCGTTACGCCGACCACGATGATTGATCGCGAAGACATTCAGGAAACTCCGGGCGCCGACCGGACAAACGGCATGCAGATGATCACAGACTACGTGCCGGCCGCATATGTAACGCACGACATGCTGCACATGCGCGGCGGGCATCAGGTGGATTGGCTGATCGACGGCGTGCCGATTCCTAACACAAACATCGCCACGAATCTCGGGCCGCAGATCGATCCGAAAGACATCGATTATCTCGAGGTAGAACGCGGCAGCTACGATGCCGATTATGGCGACCGGACGTACGGAATTTTCAACATCGCGCCACGCACTGGTTTCGAGCGTGACCGCGAGTGCGATTTAGTGTTCAGCGCGGGAAATTTCTATCAGACCAATGATCAAGTCAGCTGCGGAGGACATACTCAAGGCTTCGCATACTATGCCAGCCTGAATGGCAACCGCAGCAATTACGGGCTGCAAACGCCAATTCCGCAGGTGGCGCACGATGCCGACAACGGCTATGGCGGGTTCACTTCGCTGATTTACAATCCGGATCCGCGGAATCAGTTTCGCATCGTCGGATCTCTTCGCCAGGATTACTACCAGATACCAGTCGACCCCAATCCGAATTCGATTGGAAATAGCATCTATCCGAGCTACGGGCTTCGCGACGGAGAGCGCGAGCCTGACGGTTATGCGACATTCTCATGGGTCCATACGTTCAACCCGAACGCCTTACTTACGGTTTCGCCGTTCTATCACTACAACGGGGCCGACTATAAAGGCGGCGCGAATGATTTTCCTGTCATCTCAACGGTAAATCAGAACGCCAATTATGCAGGCGC
>JASHNX010000103.1 GCA_030041415.1 Candidatus Sulfotelmatobacter sp. | reverse complement strand
TTGCGAACTGAACTCTACGCAAATCCCGCGAATATTTTTCTGCATGAAGCGATTCTGGCGTCATGCCGGAAGCATGGCCAGAAGATTGCGCTTGTCGATAGCTCCAGCGGCCGACGACTTACCTTCGCCGAATATGGAGAGATGGTGGAAGCGGTTGCGCGCGGACTGACTGCGGCAGGAGTGCGACGGGGAGAAGTGGTTGCGATCTTTCTGCCGAACGCGTGGGAGTTCTGCGTGGCCTATCACGCAGCGACTTTGGCCGGGGCGATCCCGACACTGTTGAATCCGACCTACCGCGAGCGGGAAGTGCGGCATCAACTGGGAAATTCCAGCGCGGTGATGCTAATCAGCAATCGAGCGAATATTGAAGGAGTAAATTTTGCCGGATTGCCGAAGTTGCGAAAGCTGTATTGCACGAGAGAACAAACTGGTGGCAGCGAGACGTTTGGCGATCTTCTCAAGTCGGTGAACTCTAAGCTGCCTGCGCCTGAGCAAAATTCAGATGAGACTTTGGCAGCATTGCCTTACTCAAGCGGCACGACGGGCCTGCCGAAAGGCGTGATGCTTACGCATTTCAATCTGGTCTCCAACGTTTATCAATTGCTCGGACCGAACGCAGTAACTCTGACTGAGGCAGATAACATTCTCTGCTTTTTGCCCCTGTATCACATTTACGGTTTGAACGTGATGTTGAACCCGGCGTTGCTGGTGGGCGCGACGCTGGTGCTGATGCCGAGATTCAATGCCGCGGAGTTGAGTTCGTTGTTGGTGACGGAATCTATTTCCATGATGCCACTGGTGCCGCCGGCCATGAACGCACTGTGCCAGGCAGCGGAAGCGGGACAATTCCCGAAAAATCACAAAGTGAGGTGGGTGAAATCGGGAGCAGCACCGCTGGCGCCGGAGTTGCCAAAAAGGTTTACTGCGCTGACTGGGATTCTTGTGCGCCAAGGATATGGCATGACGGAGGCGTCGCCCGTAACGCACGTCGGATTCTTGGAGCCGGAGCTTTACCGGCCGGATTCGATCGGGCATCCTGTGGCCCAGACCGATTGCCGGGTGATGGCGATTGATGAAGCGACCGATAATTCGTGCGAGGTTGCGACGGGTGAAGCAGGCGAGCTGGTGATGCGCGGTCCGCAATTCATGAAGGGTTATTGGAACGAACCGGAAGCGACTGCGGCGGCATTGCGAGACGGATGGTATTGGTCGGGCGATATTGTCACGCGCGATGGCGAGGGATTTTATCGCGTGGTCGACCGGCGCAAGGAAATGATCAAGTACAAGGGGTTTCCGGTTGCGCCGGCAGAAGTCGAAGCGGTGTTGCTGGAGCATCCCGCGGTGCGGGAGTGTGGAGTGGTGGGGCGTCCGGATGCGTGCGCGGGTGAGATTCCGGTCGCATTTATTGCGCTGCGCGATGGATTTGTGGACGGCACGAAATTGCAGGAAGAGTTGTGCGAATTTGTGGGCGAGCGCCTCACGCACTACAAGCAGCCGCGGGAAGTGCATTTTGTGGATGTTGTGCCGAAGACGGCATCGGGAAAGATTTTGCGCCGCGAGCTGCGGCAGATGATCCGGTGAAGCCGTGAGGATGAAGCTGCGCGGATGAAGTTGCCAACTACCCATCGAAGAAAACGATTTCATCAATTTGATTTTCGCGCATACCAACATCGTGCCCAGTGCATTCTAATTGTGATAGCCGCGCAGTTGCGGTAGTATCTCTGCCTCATGTTGCGAATCCTGCTCTTATTCATGAGGCGGCTGTGGCTACCCTTCGTGGTGTTTCTCGGTTTCAGTTTGATGTGCGTGCTGGTTTACCGGCACCTGGAAGGATTGAGCTGGCAGGACGCGCTGTTCTGGATGATTCATCCGCACGCGATCGAACTGAGGCACGTGCGCAACGCGACCAAGTTGTTCTCGATTCTGGTCTATGTAGGCGTATTCGGATTTCAAATCTGGGTGGCTGAGCGAGTCGCCGTCACGATTTTTAAGCGGCAGGGAGTGGAGGCCTGGCGAGCCATGGTGAACGACGTGACCATCGAAAAACTACAGGATCATTTCATCATCTGCGGCTACGGGCAGGTCGGACGCACCGTGGTGGACCAGTTGAACCGGCTGAAAATTCCCTTTGTGCTAATTGAAAGCAATGAAGGCCTGTGCCGTGAACTGCTGAAAGAGAAAGTGCTGGCGATTCAGGGAGACGCGAAACGGCACGATATATTGCAATCCGCCGGAATCGACCGGGCGCGCGGAGTATGCATCGTGATCGACAACGACGCCGACAATCTTTATATAACGGTGACAGCGAAAGCGCTGAATCCCAAAGCGCGGATCATTACGCGTGCCGGACAATCGCGCTATGCGCAGGCGATGCGAAATTCGGGAGCGGATGAAGTCATTATTCCGGAGTATGAAGGAGGATTAATGACCGGCAGGATGATCGCGAAGTTTTATCCCGACTCGCATACGAATCTCGCGTAGCAGATTATTTCTGAGTCGAGGTATCTTTCTGCGGGGGATTTCCCGCTAATTGCTTTGTGCTGAAGAAATTCCAGATGGTTTCGTCGGCGTTGATGGCGTTGCTGGTTTTTCCAATCTCTTTCTCCGAAGTGTATTGCTCGCCTCCAGGCCAAGTATTGCCGCCATTCTTGATGCTGTAAAGCGCTACCTGCGCATCCTGCCCGCAGCCACTATAGGTGTAGACCTTGGTTTCCTTGCTGCCTTTTTCCGGCGGTGGAATTTTGCTTTGAGCCGGTTTTTCTCCGCAGTGATCAAACTTCGCCCAGGACTTGGCGGTGTCGTCGGCGGAGAGGACATGAAAGCGTCCGGGCTTGTAGGTGCCGCCGCCATCCGGAACGATGGGATCGTCGGTGCCGCTAATGAAAAGCGCCGAAACGGGCCTAGAAGGCAGACAGATCATCGTCTTGGGAAATGCCGCGCCCACCACCGCAATCGCGGCTACGCGATCGCCGATATCGCAACCGGCGCGCTCGGCCATGAAACCGCCATCGCCGAGACCGGTGGCATAGATGCGATGAATATCGACTGAATATTTCAGAGGAAGTTGGTCAAGTAACTGGTTGAGAAACGCAACATCGTCGGCCGGTTCCTGGTGGTTTCGTGATTCGTTCGGATTTTCCCCGCCGCTTTGGCCACCGCCCGGCGAGCCACTGCCCCCAGGATAGCCTCCTCCGCCGCCAGGATATCCCCAACCGCGGCGTGGGTAGCCGCGGCGCGGCTGGTAGGCAGGCTGCTCTTCCGATCTCACACCGATGTTCCACTGCCCTCGCAGGGCGATGGGATAGACGGCAATGACGCCAGCTTTATCCGCGAGCAAATTGAAATGCGTTAAGCGCTCCATGTCATCGGCATCCTGATTTTGCGCGTGCAGAACAATCACCACTGGATAATGGTTCTGCTGGCTGTAACCTGGCGGCAGATGCACGACGAAGTTCCGGCTGACGTTATCCACCTCAATCCTTTCCTGCGTTTCCTGGGCCTGCGAAGAAGAGCAGAACGCAAGCGCAGAGAGGGAGACGAGCAGTAAAAACGCCGGCTGCCGAAGACGGCGAGACGATGCAATGCGCAGATTACGATTCATCGGGACGAATCCTTCGAGAGGATTAGGGCGGCTTTGCCAGGCCGATAACAGGCCTTCTATCCGCGTATGAACTCTAGACTACGTGAGGAGTTGCTAGCCGGAGGGTGAATTTTGCAAAGATTTGTAAGCGGCAGAAAGGAAAGATGGAACTTTCGGGGTCGGCATTCGTATCAGGGAGTGCGAGACGTAATCGGCGTAATTCTGAGAGAGAATTCGCGCAAGGAGGCGCTATGGATAACAGTTTTTTGGGGCTAGTGGCGATTGTATTGATTTTCGGCATGCCGATGGCGCTGATGTACACCTGCTACCGCATTCGGAAGTTGCGTACGGATGAGCGGCTTGCCGCACTGGCACGGGGAGTGGATGTGCCGATGGTGCCCGATCTTACGGAAGCAGCGCGTTCCCGGCGGTGGGGAATTCTTCTGGTCGCAGCGGCGCTGGGCTATATCGCGACTTTCACGCTGATTGGTCGTGTCGAACCTGACGCTCTGACCGCAGCAGCCTTTGGCATCATTCCGCTGGCGATTGGAATTGGATTCTTCGTGGATCACGCACTCATCCGGCGCGACGCGCGGGTAGTGCGTTGATCAAGGCCTGGTATTAGTTGGACGTGGGACCCAGTCTGGAAGGCCAAAACCGGAGGAGTTTTGCGCAAATTCCTGAAGATTGGTGGCATTGTCGTCGGCGTTATTCTTCTGCTCGCTGCGATCGGGGGCGGATTGCTCTACGCGATGATGCGCCACTTCTACCCTTCGCCGCCGCAAGCTAATTACGGCAAGCCCAACAATTCACTCGAAGCACAGCGTCAAGATCTCGACTACTTTACGAAGTTGATCGCGATGGACCGTTCTTTCTCGACCGACGCGCGGCTTCAAGCACAGCGGCGGATAGCGGAACTCGCAGACTTGAAGACCGTCGTGCCGCGGCCGAATTTCCGCGTAGCCCTCATGGAGATTGCCGCGCTCGCCGATAACGGCCACACACGATTAGACAGCGATTCCGGTGCCGACCCGATGGAATTGCCGGTGCGCGTGGCGGCATTTTCCGACGGCATCTATGTGTTGCACGCATCCAAGGAGTATGCCGATCTTCTGGGCGGCAAGCTCGTTTCGATTGACGGTCATTCAATAGATGAGGTCGAGTCGCGGCTCGAGCAGCTTCGTGGCGGCACTCCACAATGGCGCCAGGCATGGGCGCAGGTGTACATCAGTTGGCAGGATGTGTTGGTTGGCGCAGGCATCACGTCCGACATGGGCCACTCGACGTGGACGGTGACATCGCCGTCCGGCGCAACCGTGACACGCACCCTGACGCCATATAAGCCGAGCGAGGATGAACCGGACATATTCGTCAACCGCATCTATTCCCCCGAGCCTCTCAAGGAGTTGGGGGCCGAATGGGTTGCCTATCAGCCGGACCGACCTTCGCCCATTACGCTTTCCGACTTCGATGCGACATTCCGTCGGGTTCGCTTGCCGAACTCCTGCGTCATGCTGATCCAGTTCCGGTCCAATGATGACGTTGGCAACAATCGCATTGTTGACTTTGAAGCTGCCAGCAAGGCCGATATGCAGGCGAACAAGCCTTGCCAGCTCATCTTCGACAATCGCTTCAATGCCGGCGGAAATCTCACTAAAACAATATTTTTTGCGAAGGACTTGCCGGACCTGATCTCGCCGAGCGGCCATATCTATCTCCTAACGTCCGGCATGACGTTCTCCGCTGGAATCACTACTACCGCCCTTATCAAGCATGCGGGCGGCGACCGCGTCACCATTCTGGGCGAGCCAGTGGGCGACAGGCTTGCTTTTTTTGCAGAAGGAGGGCGGGGCTGCCTGCCGAACTATCCTTTGTGCTTACACTATGAGACGGGCAAGCATGATTACGGGCATTCGTGCACCAATGTGGACACCTGCTTTTGGCTGAACTGGTTGCTTCCCTTGCGGGTGAAAACCCTTCAGCCGGATGAGACCATCGAGATGAGCTTCGATGACTGGCGACAAGGCCGAGATCCGGTGTTCGAGCGAGCGATGGCACTGGCCAATCGCAACGGGCTGTAGAAAACCCGAGGGTTCAAGTCTGAACCACGGGTTCAGCTGAAACACGGAAACAGCCACAAGGCGGAGGCGGCGGTTTAGTCCGGCGGCCCTTCGCAGCGAGCTAGAACGGTGAACGTACCGATTGGCAGAATTCTGAGCCCGAATTCGTGCGAACAAGAAACCCCTACCGCTGGAGCACAACCGGCCCAATGCTAAAACTCACCCCTCCGCCGAAGTCGGATCAATCATCCGCTTGACTTCCGAAACCCGGTTCGCCGGAAATCCCCCCTGCTTCGCATGTTCCCGCACCATCGCTTCGTTCGGCGCAATATAGACGCAATAAATCTTGTCCTGCGTAACGTAACTTTCCACCCACTGAATCTGCGGCCCCAGATTTTTCAGCACTCCGCACGACTTCTGCGAAATCCCCTGAATCTGCTCCTGTGTAAGATTTCCGGCATTCGGAATTTCCCGTTCGATGACATACTTTGGCATGTTGCCCGTCCCCTTTCGTTTCTCCTGACGGCCTGTGGATTTTAACCTCCGTACACGCAAATTGCTAATCTGGCGTGAACCTCCTGATACCCTCCATTTCTGTACCCTGCGCCCTCAGGGTATATTGAGTCGAATGAAGAAACCTGCACGCGCGACTCAGCCAAAAGCCGCTCCGGCTTCCGCGCCTCGCGTCGCCATCGCGATCATGGCCGCCGGCAAAGGCACGCGCTTGAAGTCGCAGCTTCCCAAGGTTCTACATGAAGTCGGTGGCAAGCCGCTCCTGGCTCACGTCATCGCCTCCGCTACGCGCGTCGTGCCTCCTGAAGACGTCTTTGCAATCGTCGGCCACGAAGCCGATCGCGTTCGCGCCGCCGTCGCCGATACGAAAGTAAATTTCATTCTGCAATCGGAGCAGCGCGGCACCGGCCACGCCCTGATGGTCGCCCGCGAACCACTCTCGTTTTACGATCACGTCATCGTTCTTTCCGGCGATGCGCCGCAGATCACGCCGCAAACCATCGCCAGCCTGCTCAACTTCCATCTCGATCAGCGCGCCGCCATGACCTTGCTCAGCGCCGATCTCGCCGATCCCACCGGCTACGGCCGTGTGATTCGCATGAACTCCCGCAGCCCCGAAGTTAAAACGATCGTCGAGGAAAAATCGGCCGGCCCCGCAGAGAAAAAAAATCGGGAGATCAACGCCGGCTTCTACGTCTTCTCAGTCCCACAACTGTTTTCGAACATCGGCAAGCTTTCAACTGCAAACCCACACGCCGAGTATTACCTCACCGACATGGCTTCGGTCTTGCGTGCAGCAGGCCACCGCGTCATTGTCTGGAAAACGGGCAGCGCCGCAGAAATTCTCGGGGCCAACACTCGCGCCGAACTCGCCCTCATCGACCATCACATGCGCCTGCGCAAATGCCAGCAACTCATGGCGGAAGGCGTCACGATCTTCTATCCCGCAACCTGCGTCATCGACAGCGATGTCGAGATCGCTGCCGACACCGTAATCGAGCCTTTCGTGCAGATTCTCGGCCGCTCCCGCATCGGTGCGAATTGCTACATCCGTTCCTACTCCGTCATTCGTGATTGCGAAATCGCCGACGGGGTTCTGATTCGTCCCGGCTGCGTCATGGAGGGGTCGCGTATCGCCGCAAACGCCATTCTCGGCCCTTACTCGCATCTGCGTCCCGGCAGCGACATCGGCGAAGGCGCGCACGTCGGCAATTTTGTCGAGACTAAGAAAATCAAGCTCGGCAAGGGATCGAAAGCTAATCACCTTACTTATCTCGGCGATTCCGAGATCGGCTCTGGCGTTAACATCGGCGCAGGCACCATCACCTGTAACTACGACGGAGTGAACAAGCACAAGACTGTGATCGAAGACGGAGCTTTCATCGGCAGCGACACAACTCTCGTCGCGCCGGTGCGCGTGGGCAAAGGAGCTTATATCGGCGCGGCTTCCTGCATCACCGAAGATGTGCCCGACGACTCTCTCGGCGTCAGCCGCGCGCAACAGGTAGTAAAAGAAGGCTGGGCTAAACAGAGACGCACACCGCGCAAGTAGCGACTGCAAGTCAGGCCCATCGACCGGGTGCAAAATCGCCAAAATTGAGAACGGCAAAAACAAGGGCACGGAGATGGTTTCTCCGTGCCCTCGTAGTGAAATCTTTCGTCGTCCTAGTGCGAAACCGCTGCGAACAACTCCGAATGCATCAGCGACTGGAATTGCTGGTCGCTCGACTTGAAATGAAAGTTCACCTTGTCGCCGTCGGAATCCACGGTGGTATTGTCCATCGCGATCTTTTCCGCGGCGCTGGCGCTCATCTTCTTGTAGAGCAGTCCGGCTTTCACCAGCGAGGAAAGCGTCGCCGCGCTGATGTCATCGGAAGTCACCACCGTAAGATCGAAGTTCACTCCGCTCGCAAAACTCAACGTATATTGCGACCCCAGAAACCGCTTCTTGATGCTGTCGTAGTCGGCGACCTTGGCCGCATCTCCCAAGGCCGAGCGCATCACATTCTGCGTTCCCTGCTGGTCAAGAATGCTCCATACCGGACCCGCATCCACATCCGACATCATGTCCGACATGGTCGCGTTCGTATCCAGGCCCAGAATCTGCCCGTCGCGCGTATCCAGTGCCAATTTCACCGCAGATATTTCCCCGAACAATAGCGTACTGTCATCGAGGAACACCATCACCATGCCGCCATCCATCGGGTAAATATTCGCCAGGCGATATTTCGTCGGTTTGATTTTCGCCGCCGTCAGCTTCTTCAACACCACCTTCATGCTGAACGGTCCCGCGGCCACGCCGACCGATTTGACACCCTGTTTCTCGGTGCGGAAAGCTGCGAACGCAAGCGAGTCAATATCTTTGCCGGGATCGATGCCCACTCCCTTCAGCGCCTCCTCGAATTGCTTCAAATTGTCGGGCAGCACCTGCTGCTTCAACTGCATCGCTGTCGGCGAGTCCTTCAGTTCCCGGTAATCGACCGAGATCAGCTGCTGTAAATCAGCAGGAATCACCGCGCGCGCAGAAGAATTCAGGGGCATGGCGTTCGCCACACCCGCACACAGCGTCGCCAAAAGCATAATGGAGCTTGCACCCAACTTAACCAGTTTCATGACGGCCTCAGTTCTCACCAAAGATTTCTCGATCAGATTGCCACAGGTATGAACGGGGTTTTGTCTCTATCTTGCACAATTAGATGCGGTTTCTTCTCCTCCCCGTTATCTAACCCATCATATTTTATGCCATTGCCGCGCTTTCTGTTTTGCACGGAAGTATTGGACTAATGATCAATTTGGGACACCGAAATCGACCGACTTATCTTAATCGTCATCCGGATCCAAAGGTCCGTCGGTGTCGCTCTGGCACGTTGCATTGTCCGTAGGCGGCGTAATGCTCTGAAAAGCCTTAGGACTTTGGCTGAAATTAAAGAAATCCGAAAGGTCATCGGACGTCGCATCCGCGTAGCCCAGCGACGGCAGATTGAACGTGCTCTCGACAAACTTCAGAATGCTCCCGAAATTATGCGTCACATGGGAGATGTATCCCGTCTTCACCATGTAGGGAGAAATCACCATGATCGGCACTCGGAATCCATATTCGTAGGAGTTGATGACCTGTGGGCCCACATGATCGTACCAGCCGCCCCAATCGTCCCAGGTGATAATGATCGCAGTATTCGACCAGTACGGGCTGTTACCGACGGCATTCACGATGGAAGTCACCCAGGATGGTCCACAGCCGTTATTGCTTTTTGCGTGGTCGGAGTCATCGCCATCCGGAATAATCCAACTCACGGTCTGCAGCTGGTTGCTCGCAATGTCGCTGAGTATCTGCGCATTCGCCTGGGTCTGGTTCAGAACCACCTTGGGCGAGGTTGCGGTAAAGTCCGCGCCGGTGCAGGCCGTCGCATTCGGCGGAGCCGGGCTGGGCACGCACATATGGTTGATCGCCGCAGGCGCAGTCCACAGGCTGCCAAGCGAGGGCGCATAGTAGCGCCAGCTCAGGTTGGCCGTATCGAGCAGATCGGTGAGCGTCTGATGGTCGAGGCAGGGAAAAATGGGCGTTTCAGTATCGCTGCCGGGCGGATCGGTGGAATTGATTTCGTCCACGTACTCGGCGCTGGGAGCCGTGCAATTTGTGTTTGCGCTCGCCGACGGAACCCCCGCGGGATTGTCTGCCACGAGATAGCTGCTTCCGGTTGCGGGAGCTGACGTTCCCGAGATAATAAACTGGTGCGCGGGAAAGCTCGGTCCCTGATTAGTCTGAAACATTTGATCCCCAAACGCATAGGTCTGCGCCATTTGCAGGTACGGTTGCACGTCCGCGGGATTCACATACAAGAATTGTGGATTCGCTGGCGGGCAATTCGCCGCTCCGGACGTGCAGCCCACTGAAACTCCTGCGGCGCCATCCATCGCGCACGTGTTCGTGGATGTATTCATGTCGCACATTGCCAGAAAGGCTGCGTGCGCATGGTTTAGATCGTAGTTGTCGGGACTGCTGCCCACCGTGCCGAGATCAATCATCCCAGGCTGAGTCACGCCGCCGGAGGACTGATTGTTCAGCCAGTTGGCGGTTTGAATGTTGTACTGCGTCGCGCTCGGACTGGTGCTACAGGCGCCGGGCGACCCGTAGGGCGCGATGCACAACCCCTGAAATAGATTGTCAGGGGTGCGGTTCTCCTGGAAGATGATCACCACATGTTGGATCTTGTTCGAGACAGACACCGTACCAGGCGAACTGCCTCCACCGCACCCGTTCAGGCTCAACAGAAAACTGGCCGTACCGAGCAATGCGATCGAGCCCGAAAATAATGCCAGGCGGCGTATCGTGCAATGTCTCTTGACAGGGATTCGACCGTTACCTCAACCTTCTTCCCGCTAAGAAACCCGGCTCGGTCGATTTCCACTCGTGCAGGATAGGATTTATTTGCAATCGGGAGCGTGGCCGGGGTTATGTGCCTCGTGTACCGCGGCGCAGGCTTCGGCCTTCTATGTCTTCATCTTCAAAGTTTCCGCTCTCTTGCGCACTTCCGCGGCAAAACTCTGATCCTTCAGCGATGCCAGGTTGATCTCCACATTGGCTAGCGCTCCGGTGATTGCCGCCCGCGCCAGTGCCTGAGCCGTGGTCAAATCCGATTTCATGTTCGGATTCGTAATCCCTTCCAGCGCGGAAGCGATCCGTGCAACCTGGTTTGATTTCTCTGCCACGCTCAGCGGAACGTTCGTCGCCTGTTTCAGCGCCGCGTCAATCTGAGCCTCGCTTCCGCTACCGCCAGCCTTCGCGTCTTTATAAGCTTTCACTACGGCGTCGTACGCTGTCGAGTCGGCATCGATCGCCGCTTTCAATTCCTCGCGCAAGGTACTCAGCTCGCCAATCGCTCCGCTCAACTCCGCTTCATATTGCAGATACGCTTTCTTCCCCCGCGACATCGATGCCACCATTGTCGCCAGCCCCGCTGCCATCGCTCCCGCCGCCGCCGAGGCGCTGCCTCCACCGGGCGTCGGCGTCGGCGCAGCCAGTTGCTCCACGAATGGTTCCACTCCCGCTCGCAATCCACCGACTGCCATCTTCCCGCCCATCACCGCGGAGAGACGGTTTTCCAGAATCAGCGATGAATCGAAGTTCTCCACCTGCAAAAACCACTCGGCAGCCTGCTCTAGCGCTTTCTTCGGAATCAGCCCTACGATCTCGCTCGATACCGGCACCACACCGTACCGCTCCGCCTCGCGCTTCACCATTTCGAATACGCGGTGCACCGGCGTCTGCTCAAAATCCGTCAGGTTCATCGAAACCTGTGCCAACCCACGCACCAGGAATCCTGCACCCTTCACAAAGCGCATTCCACCATTCGAAAATCTCACAGCCTTGGCAATTTTCTTCGCAATTTCAACGTCCGGCGTATTCAAAAACACGTTGTAAGCGATCAGAAACTTCCTCGCTCCCACCACCGTCGCCCCCGCCGTCGGGTGCACTCTCGCCTCGCCAAAATCCGGCTTCCGCGCCGGGTTTGTGGCAATCTCCGCACGAATGCCTTCAAACTGCCCGCGCCGTATATTTTCTAAATTCTGCCGCTCAGGCGTCGCCGCCGCGGCTTCGTATAAATAAACCGGAATCTGATACCGCTTCCAAATCTCCGCGCCCACGTGCTTCGCCATCGCCACGCAATCTTCGATCGTCACTCCATCGATTGGGATGAACGGCACCACATCCGCCGCGCCCATTCTCGGATGCGCACCTTGATGCACGCAAAGATCAATCAACTCCGCGGCCTTGCCCACCCCGCGAATCGCCGCTTCCTGAATTGTCTCGCGCTCGCCCGCCAGCGTAATCACGCAGCGATTGTGGTCCGCGTCCATTTCGCGGTCGAGCACATACACCCCATCCATTTTCATGGCCGCGACGATCGCATCGACCTTTGCGCGATCCCGGCCTTCGGAAAAATTCGGCACACACTCCACGAGCGTAGACATAACGCAGAAGGATAGCTGGCGCAGAGTCCAGGAAGCAACTTTGTGCTGTTTCGGCCTTCACCACTTTCGTGCGGAGCAGTTCATCTTCGGTGCTACTTTGGTTTGCCTTTCAATCTGGTTAGAATGAAAGCCTGCGGGCATTCGAATGCCGGACGATATCAAGACGCCCCCTGTCGTCGCTGATGTTCTCACGGGCACGCTCGTGGGCCGTTACGTTGTGGGGCAACGCATCGGCGCGGGCGGTATGGGACAGGTTTTCGTTGCCGAAGATCCCACCCTGCGCCGTCAGGTCGCCATCAAGCGCGCAAGCCGCCGTGCAGATTCCAACCCCCACGATCGCAAGCGCTTTCTCAAAGAAGCCCAGCGCGCCTCCGCCCTGAATCACCCAAATGTTGGGGGAATCTACGACGTGGTGGAGCACGCCGGCGAGCTCTGGCTCGTCATGGAGTACGTGGAAGGCCAGACGCTGCGTCATCGCCTCAAGCAACCGATTCCCTCCCAGGAGTTTTTCACCATCGCGGCCCAATGCTGCGAAGGCCTGCAGGCGGCGCACGAAAAAAGCATCATTCACGGCGATATCAAGCCCGAAAATATCATGATCACTCCCGGCAACCGGGTGAAGATTCTCGATTTCGGTGTCGCCCGCCGCGCCTTTCGACCGGCCAATCCAGACGACGCCACCAAAAGCATGGAGACCATGACCGCTTCCGGCGGCACGCCCGCCTATATGGCTCCCGAAGTTCTTCTGCAGAAACCCGACGACGGCCGTTCCGACATTTTTTCTCTTGGATTGGTTTTCTATGAAATGCTGGGCGGCGAGCAGCCTTTTCACAGCGACAGCCTCGCTACCACCGTCGCGCGCATCGTTCACGAAGAACCGCCCCCGCTGAAAAATGTTCCCGAGCCGCTCGCTCGCGTCGTTTCGCGCATGATCGAGAAAACGCCCGAGGCCCGCTATCCCGCTGCAGCCGCTGTCTTGAGCGATCTCCACCGCGTTCAGGAGGGTCGCAAACCCAGGAGCGCGCCATCCGCTCCCACTGCTTTCCATCAATATCGCGCGCTCGCGGGCATCGCAATCGTAGTTCTCTTTCTTGGCGGGCTCTTCGCCTATCGTTCCTTGCGCCGCGCCTTCTCAACCACGAACAACGCCGCGCCCGCATCGGCCTCCCAATCCGGCGACTTGCCGCAAACCAAAATTCTCGCCGTCCTTCCCTTCACCGCTCCGGCCAACGCCGATCCCAAACTCACCGCCCTCGGCGAAGGACTTGTCGAAAGTCTTGCGGCCAAGCTTGGCAGCCTCAGCAACGACCGCGCCTTCGAGGTCATCCCGCCGCGGAACTTGCAGGAAAAAAAAATCTCCAGCCTCTCGGATGCGGCACACATGTTCGGCGCAAATCTTGGACTGGCGGTCAGCCTCGAGCCCAACAGCGAGCTGATCAAAGTTTCCTACTCGCTGAACAGCGCTAAAGACAATTCCCCGCTCGGCGGCGATTCCGTTTCCGTTCCCGCCTCCGACGTATTTTCCGTCGAAAGCAACGTCACCGATGGTGCCGTTAAAGCCCTCAGGCTGCAGCTTCGCCCCGAAGAAGAAACTGCGCTCAAAGTCCACGGCACCGACCAAGCTGAAGCCTACAAGTTCTATCTACAGGCACGGGGCTATTTGCTCGACAACAGCAAAGCTGAAAATCTTGACAATGCGGCTTTGATGGCCCGCGAAGCGCTCAAACTCGATGCCAACTTCGGCATGGCTAAAGCCGTACTCGGTGAA
The DNA here is from genome assembly GCA_030041415.1 of Candidatus Sulfotelmatobacter sp. GTDB lineage: Bacteria > Acidobacteriota > Terriglobia > Terriglobales > Acidobacteriaceae > Sulfotelmatobacter. Next base: position 18,811 of record JASHNX010000103.1, on the reverse strand, counting down.
AGCGATTGGCTCAGATACTCAGGCACGAAAGACAAGAAATGGATCGCGCCCGCTCAAGCGGAATGCAATGAGGCGGTGAAGTTTGGCAACGCCGGCGCCGCCGGGCATATCTGCCTTGGCCGGATCGAAGATGGGACCGGACAGCATGATGCGGCGGTAAAGGAATTCCAGGCCGCTCTCAGTCTTGAGCCCGCGAATGAGGAAGCCGCTATCGAACTAGCCCGCGCATATGAGAACCAGGGAAAGGTTGCTGAAGCGGAAGCTACCTTTCAGCAGGCAGTTCAGTCACACCCCAATAGCCGCAACAGCTACAACGAAGTCGGGAGGTTTTATCAGCGGCGCAACGAATACGACAAAGCATTGCAGATGTACGCCAAGGTCATTCAGATTGCTCCCGAGTGGTATGGCACGTACGTGAATATCGGAGCCATTTACGCCGAAATGGGACAGTACGAGAAAGCGATCGGTCCGCTAAAAAAATCCGTCGCCCTTCGCCCAACCTATGCGGGATATGTCAATTTAGGCGTGGCATATTATGGCCTGAGAAGGTTCGCCGAAGCGGCTGATGCCGACGAAGAAGCTGCCAAACTCGATCCGCGCGAATACGTGATATGGGGAAATCTAGGTGACGCACGCTATTACTCCGGGGCAAAAGACCAATCTGTAGCCCCGTACCGCCGCGCAGTCGAACTCGCCAGCGAAGCCCTCAAGGTCAATCCTCATGATCCCGATGTGCTCAGCAACCTAGCCGGTTACTACTCTATGCTGGGCGACCGTAAGAACGCCTTGTTGTATCTTGCGCAAGCCTTGCAGTACGGCCACAACGACAAAGATGTACTCTTAGACGCTGCGGAGGTTTATAACCAGTTAGGTGAATCCGGCCTGGCCCTGGAATTTCTGGCAAAAATGGTGCAAGCGGGGTATACTCCCGAGAAAATTCGCAGCTTGCACGAATTCGATAATCTGGCCAATACGCCGGCTTATCAGCAGTTGATGAAATCGACTCATCAGTAACTCCCCGCGAACTGTCCGAGGAGGGGACCAGGTTAGAAAATCCAGCCGTGGGCCGCCACTTCGATGATGCGCCCCGGGCAATCCGAAAGGAATAACTAATTATGGCAACCGCTCGCGTACCCAACCCACTAACCCCAACCACGCGTAAACCTGACCTTTGCAGCGATTTCGATGCCGATGCCGGGGACTATGTCGAGTTTCAGAACATTCCCTCGACCTGCAACTACCAAAGCCACAACTGCGAGATTAGCGCTGGCACTACGACATGGCCGTTCACTGCGGGCCCGCCAATCTATCTCCCGCCCCCCAGCACCATCACACTTAAATCCGACTTGCAGGATGGAGATTACAATTACAACGTAAGCTGCTGCACGCAAGACAACGCGCCGCATACTGTAACCGTCGGCGACTCCATGCATCGCACGCATCGCCATAAGTAGACCGGACTCCGGGCGGAGAAATTCAGAGGAATCTTCTCCGCCCGCCATGGATTGTTGCCGACACGCCAGGCCAGCTAGTTCGCTCGGCCTATCTCTTCCAGAACCTCCCTACGCCCAGCCTCACTTCCACCGTATTCAACCCTGGGTTGTAAGACACCAATCCTGCATTCGAAATGTGCAGATAACGTAACTCGACGCTCCAGTTATATTTTTTGCCCAGAATATGCGTGCCCAGCGCGGCGCTTGGCGTGAAGTTAACATCGTTGGTATAAATCGGAACATTATGATTGCTGAACATCGTTCCGCCTCCCAGTTCCAGATATGGCGAGAATCGCCCGCGCCTCACGAAATCCCATTTCAATCCCAGCGGAGTGAATCCCCATCCGTACGCTGTGTTCGCTGGCTGAAAGATCACGTACGCGGGCACCAGATCAACCGCGTACTCGAACCTTCCCCGCAAAAATGATGGCAAATGGGCGTCCGAGATCACCCGCCCGTATCGCACGCCAATGTCGAAAACTTCCGTGTTTGAGGTCCCTCCTGCAACCGAATGCCCGCCGGCAGTCCATATCTGAAGCTCGTTGCTTCCCTGCTCCGGACCAGCCTGCGCCTGCACGTGTGCGCCATTCGCTACCACAAACATCGCCCCCCAAAATATCGCTAAAACCAGTCTGCTCTTTCTTGCCATTCCATTGAGGGTGCATGACCGCCCCCGATTTTGCAAGACTGCCGCTGCTCCCATTGGCTATCAAATAAAATGTTGCTCATGAGCACTGTGCTGGTCACCGGAGGTTCCGGCTTCATCGGCAGTCATTGCATTTTGCAACTTCTCGGCGCTGGGTACGACGTTCGCGCTACCGTCCGCAACCTGAAACGCGAACCCGATGTGCGCGCCATGCTGACGCGGGCCGGAACAGATCCCGGCAACCGCTTGTCCTTCTGCGCCGCCGATCTCGAACGCGATGCCGGTTGGCCAGAAGCAGTCTTGGGCTGCGAATACGTTCTGCACGTCGCCTCGCCGTTTCCCGCAACCGTTCCCACCCATGAAGACGAGCTGATTATTCCCGCCCGCGAAGGCGCGCTTCGGGTTCTGCGCGCCGCGCGCGATGCCGGTGTCAGGCGTGTCGTGCTCACTTCCTCTTTTGCCGCTATCGGCTACGGTCACAAACCGCAAAAAGAGCCATTCACCGAGCGCGACTGGACCGACCTCAGCGGTGACGGCCTTACGGCCTACGTAAAATCGAAAACCATCGCTGAACGCGCCGCCTGGGACTTCATCTCTACTCAAGCGCCAAACAGTCTCGGCGGCAAGCTGCAGCTCTCCGTCGTTAATCCCGTGGGCGTGTTCGGTCCGGTTCTCGGCCCGGACTACTCGACCTCCATCCTCATCGTGCAACGCCTCATGGATGGAGCCATTCCCGGTTTGCCCAAGCTTTATTTCGGCGCAGTCGATGCACGCGACGTTGCCGCACTGCATCTTCGCGCCATGACCCACCCCGCCGCCAGTGGCGAGCGCTTTCTCGCCGTCGCCGGAGATTTCATGTCCGTGCTCGATATCGCGAAGTTGTTGAAGTCGAGCCTGGGCGTAGCCGCTAAGAAAGTCCCCACCCGGCAATTGCCCGATTTCGTAATCCGGCTTGCTGCCGTGTTCGATCCAGCCGTCAAGCAGATCGTTCCGGAGCTCGGCAAGCGCAAAAATGCTACCGCCGAGAAGGCGAAGAGCATGCTCGGCTGGTCGCCGCGCTCCAGAGAAGAATCCATCATCGCGACCGCAGAAAGCCTCCTCCGCCTCGGGCTGCTGAAAAACGCAAATTAGGCCGCTGTAAAGAAAACCGGCAACGAAAAGGCACCTACCATCAGCAACCATATTTTTAGGTAACCAAAACCCAGTTGCGATCATCAGTAGCATTAAGGTTTTGGCCGTGCCGACAAACTGGGGATCTCGCAGGAACGATCGACGAATCAAAATTGCGCGCGCGCTCGTTGTCTGTGCAGCTGCATCTGCCCTATTTCTTGCTCGCAGCAGTTCCCCGCGGTTTTCGCATCCCGTTTCCGTTCACACGGTCAAGGCCAACGCGCTGCACTGTCAGCGGCCGCGCTTTGATAACAGCACGTCGCGTTCCTTTGCGCCAGGCGCCATCTTCGCCATCGCGCCTCCGGACGAAGCACTCTCTCGCCTGACCTTGGCGACTGCTCTGCTGCTGCCCTTCCCTACCAAGGGTATCCACTATAACCGCCCGCCTCCGTTTCTTTTCCTCTAAAACCAATTCTCCGTTCGCCGCGGCATTTGAGGTAATGCCTTTGCTGCCGCACACAGGAACTGGTTTCTGAAACCTCTTAGGAGAATACGAATGGATGCGGTCAAGGTTCTTTGCGTAGAGAACCACCCGGAGTATTTAGAGGCGCTGAAGTACATGCTGGAGGCTGCGGGATATGAGGTTCTTTCCGCTACTAACGGAAGTCAGGGCGTTTCGATGCTGGAAAGTTATCCGGTGGAAGGCGTTCTCTTGGAATACGAGTTGCCAGATGCTTCAGGCGCCACCGTGCGAGCGGAGATGAAGCGGATCAAACCCGACATACCAGTTCTGCTGTTTGCGGGAATCGGAACCCAGACGCCTTTTTTGATCAGGTTCTTTGATTCCTACCTACGCAGAACGGCCGAGTCCCGATTGACGTTTCGGGATTTCGATGCATAAGCCGCATAGCTGTCCATTAGGTAACAGTTGAAGATTTATGGCGGCGCTGGCCAGCGCCAATCGGCGCATTCAACAGAAAAGGATTGCAGGTGCCGTATTCGGAGGCACACGAGGAAAAAGGAATGATGAATAAGGTTGAAATAGCACAGCTGCAAAAGAAACTTGAAATTCAGCGTCAGGAAGCGCGGCGTTTTCTAAAGCAACTGGAACAGGAAGCGCGGTCGCTGGAGGTTGAGAACGCCCAGGATCCGGCGGATCAGTGCGTCGCCAGCCTGTCGAGAGAATCATCATTTGAGCAAAGTAGCCAGCGTCGCAAAAGCTTGCGATTGATCGAAGCTGCTCTGCGGCGAATCGACGACGGAACCTTTGGAGAGTGCGCCGGTTGTGGCGGAGAAATCCCCATTCGCCGGCTCCACGCCTTACCGTGGACCCAGTTCTGCCTTGGCTGCCAGGAGGCAATTGAACAGGACAGTGGCGCCGGCCTGGCTGGGCGCTCGTTCACCGCGCCTTTGGCGCCAGCCTGGAGACGAAGCGGATAGATGTTCTCCGCTCTACGGCGACGCTAATACGAGCTACGCAAGGGAACGCGCGTAGCTCCTATAGCGGATAGCGCTTCTGATTCTCCTATGACTCGAGGACTCGCGATCCAGCCACCTCGAGCGGCTCGTTCGTGGCCGGCCAATGGAGTAGCTCATTCTCCTGTGCATCCACGACTGCAATGGCTGCGACATTGACGATTTCCTCCACTTCCGTGTCGCGCGCGACGACGTGTACTGGTTTGCTCATGCCCATCAGGATCGGACCAAGCGTAGTTCCTCCTCCCAGCTTCGCCAGCAGCTTATATGCGATATTCGCGGACGCTAAATCCGGAAAGATGAGCACATTCGCTCCCCCCTTGAGCGTACTGAACTGATAATTCTTCTCGAGCAGTTCCGGAGACACGGCAACATCGGCCATCACCTCGCCATCGACAACCAAAGTCGGATCCGCTTGGTGCAGCAGATCGACCGCTTTTCGGACCTTTTCGGTTTGTGGATGCTTGGTGCTTCCGAACGTCGAGAACGAGAGCATCGCCACGCGCGGCGTCAGGTTGAATCGGCGCGCTGTCCCCGCGGCACACAGCGCGATCTCAACCAGATCCTCCGCAGTCGGATCGATATTCACGCTCGGGTCCGCGAGCAGATAGAGTCTGCCGGAGCGCGTAATCATCAGGTAGCACCCCGAAACTTTTTTCAATCCCTCCCGGGTGCCGACAATCTGCAGCGCGGGCCGGATCGTATCCGGGAAGTGCTGGCTCACGCCCGCCACGAGCGCATCTGCTTCACCCATATGCACCATCATCGATCCGAACACATTCGGATCTTTCATCATCACGCGGGCCTCGGTCGTGGTTACACCCCGCCGCTGCCTCAACCGGTACAGCTCCTGAATGAAGCGCTCTCGCAGCGGCGAGCACTCCGGATCCACAATCCTGATACCGGTCAGATCAAGACCCAGCTCAGCGGCGTTACGGCCAATTGTCGCCTCCTGCCCGAGCAGAATTGGATACGCAATGTTTTCTTCTCGAAGCAGATGCGCCGCGCGGAGAATTTTCTCGTGCTCTCCCTCCGGGAACACCACCTGCTTGGGCCGCGATTGCGCCTTCTGCACCATCATGTGCGCGATTTCATGCGCTTTGCCCAGCCGCCGTTCGAGTTGGTCGCGGTACTCGTCAAGATCGATTGGCTTTTGCGCCACTCCACTCCGCATCGCCGCCTCGGCCACGGCACTCGCCTCCCAGAGCAATACGCGCGGGTCAAACGGTTTCGGGATGAGATAGTCCGGACCAAATCTCAAACGCTGTACTCCGTACGCACGGCAGACCGAATCCGGCACGTCTTCCTTAGCCAATGCAGCCAGCGCGCGCGTGGCGGCAAGTTTCATCTCTTCATTAATCGCGGTCGCATGCACGTCGAGAGCGCCGCGGAAAATGAATGGGAAACCGAGGACATTATTAATCTGACTCGGATAATCGGAGCGGCCGGTGGCCATGAGGATATCGCCACGGCAGGCTTTGGCTTCTTCGTACGTGATTTCAGGATCGGGATTCGCCATGGCAAAGACGATTGGATTGAGCGCCATCGATCGCACCATATCGGCAGTGACCGCGCCCTTTACCGACAGCCCCACGAACAAGTCCGCGCCGCGCATAGCATCGGCGAGCGTGCGCAGCTTTGTGTCTTGGGCAAAGCGCTCTTTGTACTTGTTCATTCCATCGGTCCGGCCCTTGTAAATCACTCCTTTCGTATCGCAGAGAATAATGTTCTCGTGTTTCACCCCGAGGCGTTCGTAGTGCTCCGCTGTTGCAATGCCGGCCGCTCCGGCTCCGTTGAACACCACGCGAATTTTACTGATGTCCTTGCTCGTGACCTCAAGTGCGTTCAGCAGCGCCGCGCCTGTGATGATTGCTGTTCCATGCTGATCATCGTGGAACACCGGAATTTTCATCGTCTTTCTGAGTGTCTCTTCGATGTAGAAGCACTCCGGGGCTTTGATGTCTTCTAGGTTGATGCCGCCGAAGGTTGGTTCGAGAAGCTGGCACGCTTTCACGATTTCGTCAGGATCGTGAGTGTCGAGTTCGATATCGAATACATCGACATCGGCAAATCGTTTGAACAACACTCCCTTGCCTTCCATAACCGGCTTTCCCGCCAGTGCGCCTATATCGCCCAGGCCGAGCACGGCCGTTCCGTTCGTGACCACAGCCACGAGATTGCCGCGCGCCGTGTACTTGAACACGTTCTGCGGATTGTCACGGATCTCCATGCACGGCTCCGCCACGCCGGGCGTGTAGGCGAGACTCAAATCACGCTGTGTGAGACAAGGCTTAGTCGAAGAAACCTCGATCTTCCCGGGTCGAGCCCCCGAGTGATATTCGAGGGCCTGTTGTTTCGTTACCGACATAGCTCCTCCTCCGTCGTGAGAACGCGACACTTTCCTCATCAATAATTATTTCTCAAGCAACCCTCTCCCCGATGTGACGGCTGGAATATCCGCATGTGACAGGTATATTGGGACACACGTTGAACGCGATTTGCGGTATGGTGCCCATCTCAGCGCACAAAACCCGCTCGCCGGTTTGGGTGAACATTCATTCGCTGCTGTTACCACCACAAATCGGAAAACTCCCGCTCTTCCGCTACTACGATTTTTTCGATGATATTTTCGACCACCGTTTCCGTTTCTTTCAGCTCCTCTCTTGGACCTTGTTGCTTGGCATGAGAAATTTTCTTTTGCAAGTCCTGGTCTCTTTCCTCCAGAATTTCCAGCAATATGTTGCCTTCTTCTGCAGTGAGTTTCACTTCCATGGCTACCTCCTAAGCGGCAGGCTGCTTCGCTTTTGGTACGGATTATGCAAACTTCCTGCACCCGTCACGCCCGTTAAAGTCGTGGCGCTCTTACGAGCGCGCCGGGCACAAACATTTTTTGCACGATTCTTCCTGGTTTTCTTCCGCAGGCGGCTCTGGGTCGGCAACAATGTGTGTTCCGCCTCTTCCGCACACCGCTTCGTACAGGTTGTCACATGACGTAATGATCGCTTCTTTGCCTCCGAGCGTCAGAAACCGCAAGACGGACTCGATCTTTGGCCCCATATTGCCGGGCGGGAACTGCCCCGCTTTGGCGTATTGCCGAAGCTCGCGCCATCTAACCAGCAGCAACGGCCGTTGTGTGGGTTTTTTATAGTCCAGGTAGACATACTGCGTATCGGTAGAGATAACGAATTGTTCTATGCTCAGACGCGATGCCAGCAGAGAGGAAGCGCGGTCTTTGTCGATGACGGCCTCGACACCTTCCAGGCAGCCGTTGTCCCACGCGACTGGCACGCCGCCTCCGCCGCAAGCGATCACCAGCACACTCTGTTGCATGAGATCGCGAATGATTTCCAGCTCAACAATGTCGAGAGGCTCGGGCGACGGAGCCAAACGCCTGTACCCACGAGCCGCATCTTCGACGATCTTCCAGCCGAAATCGTGTGCTCGCTGTTCGGCTTCTTCACGTGAATAGAAGGGGCCGATTGGTTTGCTTGGATGCCGCATTGCTGGATCGTCCACCGAAACCACGACTTGGGTCAGCACGGTTGCCACGGGAACGTGCAAACCGGCGCGCTTTAATTCTGTATCGAGAGCTTGCTGCAGAAGATAACCAATCTCACCTTGGGTAGAAGCATCACAGACGTCGAGTGTTTGTCCCGGAACCTGGTTCGCTCCCCGCTCCGATCGCAAGAGCGCTGCTCCGACCTGTGGACCGTTGCCGTGGGTGAGAACGATTCGGTAACCGTCCCTCACCAGCTTGGCGATTTGCGCCGCCGTGCGGTGAGCATTGGATTGCTGCTCGGCGACCGTGCCCTTCTCGCCCGCACGGATCAACGAGTTTCCGCCGACCGCCAGCAACATGGTCTTCATCGCTGTTCCTCTTACGCATGAACCAGTTCCGGCACCGTTGCTGGACGCATCAACCCTACGGGCACATCTTTCATCAGCTCAACCATGATCGCTTTCTGTATCCACAGCCGGTTTTCGGCTTGTTGAAACACCACAGAACGTAGCGAATCAATGACTTCCCCGGTCACTTCTTCGCCCCGGCGGGCGGGAAGGCAGTGCATGAAGACGGCGTCGTGTTTCGCGCGGGCAAAAAGATCTGCGTTTACCTGATAGTTCTTGAATGCGGGGCGCCGCTGCTCCGCTTCGCCTTCGCGGCCCATGCTGGCCCAAACGTCGGTGTAGACTACGTCGGCGTCGGTAGCCGCTTCTCTCGCATCATTGCCGACATGGCAGCCTGCTCCGGTTTCGCAGGCGCGAGCCCAGGACCAGACGATTGCGTCTTCGTGCGGTTCATATCCTGGCGGTGTTGCCACCCAAACATTGGCGCCCACCTGAGCTCCGACGAACATGAGCGAGTGCGCCACATTATTGCCATCTCCGATGAAGGCGATTTTCAGCCTGTCCAGCCGGCCTTTGGTTTCCCACATGGTCAGATAATCGCCCATCGCCTGGCAGGGATGACTGTAATCGGTCAGGCCATTGATGACAGGAATAGACGCCCACTGAGCCATCTGCTCTACGATCTCATGAGCAAACGTGCGAATCATGATTCCTTGCACCATGCGCTCGAGGTTTTTTGCTACGTCGTAAACCGACTCGCGCCGGCCCAGGTTGATTTCGGCAGGAGAAAGATAGATTGAAAAACCTCCTAATTGCTGGATACCCACATCGAAGGTCACCCGCGTCCGCAGAGATGGTTTTTCGAAAATCATCGCCAGGGTTTTGCCTGCAAGTGCGCTCTTGTACATTTCGGGTTGCGCCTTGATATGGCGGCCGAGCAACAGTAGATATTGGATTTCTGGAGGAGAGAAATCCCGGATGGAAACAAAATCTTTCATGTCACACCTCCACAGGCGCGGCGAACAACGTAAGAATTTCTGCCAGCCGCGGGTGCGTGAGTTCTTCCACTTCGTAGTTGACGCGCAAAGCCGGTTTCTCGATTGCAATCACGCGAGCCAGGTCAATGGGCGTCGCGATCAAGACGAGATCACAAGGCACGCGGGTGATGGTTTCTTCCAACTCATGTCTCTGCGTAAGGCTGTAGCCCATGGCTGGAAGAATGTTGGTGAGGTGCGGATATTTCTCGTATATGTCGCGAATCGAACCCACCGCAAATGGCTTCGGACATACGAGTTCGGCCGCCCCATATTCGCGAGCTGCTACCGATCCCGCGCCGTATAGCATTTCCCCGTGCGTTAGCGTGGGTCCATCTTCAATAACCAGCACACGTTTTCCACGTATTAACTCAGCTTTCGCGACAGACACGCGACAAGCGGTTTCGAGGATTCGGGCGTGCGGGTTATTTGTCTGAACATTCTCCCGAACGATCTCGATGTCGGCAGGTGCCGCTGTATCGACCTTGTTAATCACCACCACGTGGGCACGCCGCAGGTTGACTTCTCCCGGAAAGTAGGACAACTCATGCCCTGGACGGTGCGGATCAACCACAACGATTTCGAGATCGGACTTGTAGAACGGGGTATCGTTGTTTCCCCCATCCCACAGAATTATGTCCGCTTCTTTTTCGGCTCGCCGCAGGATGGCCTCGTAGTCCACTCCGGCGTAGACCACAGTTCCCTGCCGGATATGGGGCTCATATTCTTCGCGTTCTTCTATCGTGCATCGCTGACGTTCGAGATCGTCGATTGAGGCAAACCGCTGCACGGCCTGCGTGGCTAGGTCGCCATAAGGCATGGGATGGCGAATAACGACGGGATGGCGGCCAAGATTCTTCAATGTTGCAACAACCAGACGTGAAAGCGGACTCTTGCCGCAGCCCGTCCGCACGGCGCAGACTGAAACTACCGGGAGTACAGACCCTATCTGCGTGTGCTCGGTACCCAGTAGCCAGAAGTCGGCGCCGGCAGCTACAACCCGTGAAGCCAGATGCATCAGGTTCTGGTGCGATATGTCGCTGTAGGAAAACACGACGGCGTCCACCTTCTCATCGGCAATCACTTTCTCCAGATTTTTTTCTTCGATGATCGGTATGCCGCGTGGATAGATCAGGCCGCCGGCCAATTTCGCCGGGTATTTACGATTGGCGATGTCAGGGATTTGGGTGGCCGTGAATGCGACCACTTGATAATCGGGGTTACCACGAAAAACGACGTTGAAATTGTGAAAGTCCCTTCCCGCTGCGCCTAAGATGAGGATCCGCTTCATGGCAGCCTCCGCCAGAACCCCACCCAAGTTGTATGTTCCCACGCCAGAAGTATCGGGTCAGTGCCGCCGGTCACCTGATCGAGTGCCTAAGCGGCGTCACTTTGAACTCCCTTGTTGGAGATCTTGGCAATCCTCGGTTGAACCAGCCGTTCGAAATCGTTCCATGCCAGCCGAACCAGTTCTCTGTGGCTGCCGGCATTGAATGCAATCTCTTTGTCATGCGACAGAACTTCATCCGCGATTACGCGCATGTGGTAGAGATTTCCAAACGGAGGCATGGCGCCGGTTTCACAATCGGGAAAACTATCTTTGAAATCACTCTCTACCGCCAACTGCACCGACCGGGCTTGGGCCGCGGATTTCAACATGGTCAGATCGACGTGGCGTGAAGCCGGAACAACAGCCATCGCCAACTTTCCATCGATCTTAACAATCACAGTCTTAGCCAGTTCTTTGCCGGGAATGTGTGTCAACGCAGCGACGCCTTGCGCCGTGTACGCCACCGAGTGGGATATCACAATGTATTTGATTTGTTTGCTGTCCAGAAATTGCTTTAGCGTTGTAAGAGACATTGATAGCCTCCTTTCCACTCTCTTGATTCCCTTCTACTCCTGTTTGCCAGATTTTGCAGTGAGAACAATCACCGGCAGCTCCCACCGGCGTGCAATGTCATCCAGAGGGTTGAGCTTGCTGAGAGGGGTTTGTGTCGTCAATCACTTACAAAAGAAACAAAATCGTGGATCATTAAGTGAAGAGCTCGCGGCGCCAATTCCCGCCGGTATTGAAAGGAGGTTCGAATATGCCAACGAACGCGAAAAGGAATCGCCGAATCACAAGCGTCAGGAAATTACATGCTCTAAGAAGGAAGCCACTCGATGCAGGCGCCACCATTCGCCGCATTGGAGACGACTGGGCCCGGCACTGGAATGCACAAGAGTTGGATGGAGTTGTTGCCGCTTATGCGGAAGACGCAGTTTACCTTCCGCCGCACCATGAAGCGATTCATGGGCGCGATGCAATCCGGGAATACTTGAAGTCGCCGCTGAACCGTGGCTTCTCCGATTTGGCCTTCGATGTCACCTATATCAAGCAACAGGGGCCTGTCGCCTGGGACGTCGGGACCTACCGCATGACCGTGCCTGCCGAAGACGGCGCGACAAGAGAAGATCAGGGAAAATATCTCACTGTGTGGAGGCGCACAGGCAAAACCTGGCTGATCGCGGCCGACTCTTGGTCAAGCGATTTGCCTCTCGCCTCCTGATACCTGGTTTTGTCGGCGATTGAGAACGGCGCGTAGCCTACTTCTGCAGAGTCCCCATCTCTTCGTGTAGGAGGAATTATGGAGCTGACACTTACTGTCGAGGAGCAGGAACTCCTCATCAACATTCTTGAGCAGCGCCATCGTGAACTGGTAAAGGAGATCTCTCACACAGACCATAACGATTTCAAAAAAGCGTTGCGCAACAATGAAAAACTGATCGAGTCCATACTGAACCGGTTGCAGGCAAGTCAAGAGATGCATGTTTAAAGAAGACGGTCGTCAGACGCGCCAGAACGCCTCAGGAACATGAGTGGCGATAGAAATGTCTGAGGCTTGTTTGCGGTGACGTGCCGGGGGTTTTTATGCCCCAGACGCATCGAGGTATCGGAATCTTTTTCAATTGCGGAATCCGATCATCAATCCGGCTGGTCCCGGCAAGGGCATCCTCCGGATATCCGAAAATCCGGCATTCTGGAGCCAATCGCTATATTCCGGTTCGCTGTAGCTGCTTCCCATTCGCGTTCCGACAAGCATGTTCAGCGAAAACAACGCTGCGAAACGCGGAGCCGTTTTGCCAGCTTCAAGAATAAAATCTTGTATGATCACCCGGCCGTGCGGAGCAAGTGCCTCATAAATGCGACGAAAGAGCCTGCGGTTTTCTTCCGCCGAAAACATGTGGCAGATCGCAGAGACGAATACAAGGTCGTAATTCTTGCCCAAGGGATCGCGCAGCATATCACCGACACGCGTTGTTATGCGCCCTTCCAGGCCGGCTTTCCGAATGTATGCCTGCGTTAGAGGGATGACCTGAGCCTGGTCGAGGACTTCAGAATTGAGGTTGGGCATTTCTCGTGCCAGAGCAATCGAGTACGCTCCTGATCCACCCCCCAGGTCCAACATTCGCCGAATTCCGTTGACGCCAACCACCTTCACTACTGCGGCAGCCCGCTCTCTTGCGTTCCGATCCATTGCAGCGATGAAGTCTCTAACGCCTTTCTGTTCGCGCTCGTCCCGCTCAATGCACGTTCCTGATTTCACGCATTCCGTCAATGTCGACCACCGATTCCACAAATGTGCGGTGTGCATCAATCCCGGTCGGGCGTTGTCGCGGGAGCTAGCTGACAAGAATCGCGCACTCACGGGTGTGTTCAGAAACGTCCCATCTTTTTTCTCCAGAAGCTTTAGGCTGACGAGAGCGTTCAGCAGCATTTCCGTCGCTCGCTCATCGCCTTCGATCGCGTACGCTATTTCTTTTGCCGAGCAACCATCTCCCACCGCACTGAACAAGTCCAACTCCAGTGCTGTGAGCACGGCCCGGCTTGGCATGAAGCCGCGAATCATTTCGTTGAGTTCATCGGGAAGAACTCCCGCCTGGCCTTTCGCTTTAATCATCGCGCGATACTGATCGCGATGCTTAGCCGCTTTCGCCTTCATCTCCTGCGGGTCGCGCCAAACGAGTCGAGAGACAGGTTCCCCGGACTTCAAGTGCGAGCTTACGATTTCTGCAACATCTTCTTTCCTGATCTTGCGGTACCACACTCCCTCGGGATAAACGATCATGAGCGGCCCGTCATCACACAAGCCAAGGCAACCGCAGGTGCTCACTTGAACATCGTCATCCAATCCTTGCTCACACAGCTCGGTCTCCAAAGCCTGCAACACTTGCCACGAACGATTACCCGGACAAGATGTGGCACCCTCCGGTTTCGCCTGTGTACAGATGAATATGTGATGACGGAACGGCTCCATGAACTCGCTCCCGTGTGCTGAAAGATTCGGAAGTTTTCTCTGCACGCCTGTAGCTTCCAGGCGAGTGCTCAGAATTCGCGCTGTGAACTTTGGCTCTCTACTTGTCTGTCAGGCAGTACTCGCCGACTTTCTTATGCTTATCCGGCATGGCAGCGCCCGGCATGTTTGCGGACTCCGGATAAACCTCAACATCTTTGCACTCGTACATTCCAAAATTCTTTGGAAGTTCGATCATCAAATATTTGCCATTGCTCAAAGCCGTACAGTCCGGTGCCCCCTGGTTGCACTCTAGCGTGAAAGACCTGTCGCCTTTCACAGCATCCAGAATCACAACACCATTGCTGAGTTCGCTTCCCCGCACTGTAATCGACGACTTCTCCTGAGCGAAAAGGTGTAGCGCTCCTGAGAAGCAAAAGAGGGCCAGCAAAATCGCGAGAACCATTGACCTCGTCATACGCCACCCCTGCGCGCCAACCGGCAGCGCCCGAACCACTTCCTCTTAAATGGTGGCTCAGTTAGTCGCCCGGCGTCTGTGATGTTCGGCACAAGTGCCGCGAACGAACAACGACCCTCGTGGCCCTCATTTCGGCTCACTGATCGTTGTGATCTCCCGCACAGACCAAAATCATCCCTCGTACTCTAATTTCAGCTAGCGGATCATGCGCAAACGGAGAACTCCGTCTGGAAGGAGAATCCCATGAGCACGCTCGTTATCGATAAGAAGGCCGACCTTGCCGGTCCCGGCATCGGTGATTATCGAGAGTTGGAAAAAATTCTGCCTGATGACTACCACTCATTGCTAAATCCCAAAGAAACCCAGCAAGCGATTTTTCAGGTCAAGCGTTACATCGAAGACAACCTCTGCAAAGAACTCAATCTGATGATGGTCGAAGTGCCGCTGATCGTGGATGTCGAAAGCGGGGTCAACGACATGCTCGACCGCGACGGCTCGCGCACTCCCGTTCAATTCCACATTTCGAACGATCGTGACGCCCATCCCGTTGATGCCCAGGTGGTGCAAGCAGCGACCAAGTGGAAACGGATAGCGCTGAAGCAATTCGAATGCAAAGCGGGAGAAGGCATTTGCACCGATATGCGTGCGGTCCGCAAAGATTACTTCCTCGACCACGATCACTCTGCGTATGTCGATCAATGGGATTGGGAACGGGTCATCACGGATGACCAGCGCAATCTGGACTTCCTGAAATTGATTGTAAGCAAGATTTGGAAGGTCCTGGTCGGTGCCGAGAAGTTCGCCCAGTCCTTGTTTCCGCAACTCAAAGACTCGCGGTTTCCGGATCTTCCGGAAAAACTCACTTTTCTTCATGCGGAAGAGATTCTGGACATGTACCCCGATCTGCCGCGCAAGCAGCGCGAGACGGCGATTCTCCAAAGACATCCTGCAATTTTCATCACCGGAATCGGCTGGCCGCTCAAGGATGGTTATCCCCACGAGATGCGAGCCGCCGACTACGACGACTGGATCACGAATACCCGCGGGCAGACGGGCAAGGACACGCACGGGCTCAATGGCGACATTCTCGTCTGGAATTCTGTTACCCGGCGGCGTCACGAACTGAGTTCCATGGGCATTCGCGTAACGGCAGAAACTTTGATACGCCAATTGGCGCTGTCGAATCAGCGTGAATTTTTGAATCTGCCCTACCACAGGGCAATTCTCGCTAATGAGATTCCGCTTTCCATCGGAGGCGGAATCGGCCAGTCAAGAACGTTAATGCTGTTGCTTCGCAAAGCTCATCTTGGCGAGGTCAGCGTAACCGTTTGGCCGAGAATCCTGAAAGAGATGTGCGCCCGCAAGAATATTTTTGTGCTGGAGTAAGAGCCGCAGGCTGCATCGCTCGATCGCATGAGTGCAAGGAGGCTGGTTATGGCGCTTCTCGATTCCGTCACTGGAAAAGTCATCCGCGATTATTCGATTGAGGAATTAATCGATGCAGCCAGGCTTATGCGCGGCTACGATCTGGTCGCTCTCTGCGCGGCCGGCTCCGGTCATGCCGGCGGCACGCTCTCCATCATGGACATTGCCGCCGCGCTTTATCTGAAAATCGCAAATCACGACCCGGAAAATCCGGACTGGCCTCTGCGGGACCGAATTATCTGGTCTGCAGGTCATAAAGCGCCGAGTCTTTACCTCGGCTTGGCTTTCGCCGGCTTCTGTAAGGTCGAGGACGTCGTGGTGTTGCGAAAACTGGGTTCGCCGTTTCAAGGGCATCCCCACTGGCTTAAGCTACCCGGCGTCGAGGTCTCCAGCGGCTCGCTAGGACAGGGTCTGAGCATCGCCGTAGGCATTGCGCTTGCCGGAAAGTTGGACGGCCGGCACCACCGCACCTTCTGCATCATGGGTGATGGCGAACAGCAGGAAGGGCAGATCTGGGAAGCCGCCATGGAAGCGGCGCATCACAAGCTTGATAACTTGGTCGGCATCGTTGATTGCAACGGCCTGCAGATCGACGGCGCGGTGGCAGAAGTGATGAACATTGATCCGCTCGAGGAGAAATACAATAGCTTCGGTTGGAACACGGTCCGAATCGACGGACACAATATGGATCAGATCGTGACGACGTTGTCTGCGAGTAATGTCGGCAACGGCAAGCCGCTTGTCGTGCTGGCAACAACAGTCAAAGGCAAAGGCGTCAGCTTCATGGAGAATCTTGCAGGCTGGCATGGCAAAGCTCCAAACCATGAGGAGATGATTAAGGGTCTGCGCGAACTTGGCCTGCTGGAAAAAATTCCTTATGCAAGCTTGCTGGAACGCGCAGAAGAGTATCAACGTCAGGCGTCCCACTTGCTCAATCAAAAGCTGCCGCATTTCGGCCATGATTACTGGTGGAACAGCCAGATCGTAATGGATGTCCAAATGGAGCCCACGCGCAAGGGCTTTGGACAAGCGCTGGCCCAGCATGGAGACGATGAACGCGTGGTGTGCCTCGGGCTCGATATTTCGAGCTCCATCACCCTGAGCGATTTTTACGCTGGCAAACCTGAGCGAAAAAAGCGCTGGATCAGCATGGGAATCGCCGAGCAATCCGCCACCGCGGCTGCGGCAGGATTGGCCAGAGAGGGAAAGTTGCCGGTTCTGGGCACCTACGCGACCTTCGCCGCGGCCAGAAATCTCGATCAAATCAGAACCTCAGTTTGCTACGGCAACTTCAATGTGCTTATCGCCGGCGCTCACGGAGGCGTCTCGGTTGGGCCGGACGGCGCGACCCACCAAGCGCTCGAAGACTTATTCGCCATGTGCGGCCTTCCGAATATGTCGGTTGTCGTTCCGTGCGATGCGATTGAAACAATGAAAGCCACGACGTACCTGTTACTCCGCCACTTTGGACCAAAGTACCTCCGCTTCGCGCGGGAAGCGACACCGATTGTCAGCAAGCAGGAAACTCCATTCATCTTTGGAACTGCAAATGTGATCCGATTGCGGCACACCACCGAAAAATTTGTAGACGCATTCGAAACCTATCTTGCTTCCGCATACGAAAATGAGTCCGAAGATTTAAGCATTATCGCTTGTGGCCCGATGGTTCCGGAAGCGATGCGCGCGGCCTACATCCTTCAACAGGAGTTCGGATGGGAAACCCGTGTCATCAACATGCATACGCTGAAGCCGATCGATCAGAACGCGGTGATCCGTGCTGCAAAAGAAACCGGCATGATCATCACCGCGGAAGAACATCAGGTAGGTGCTTTGGCGTGGCGGGTCAGCGGAATTATGACCGCTTCACGCGAGCTTTACGGCACACCGGTCATCACCGGCGCAATTGGCGTCCACGACCGTTTCGGCGAATCTGGCGCTCCCTGGGAACTGATCAAGGAATTCGAGGTCAGCGCTGAACACATCGCAGACAAAGCAGTCGAGCTGAGAAAACTGCGCCACGCCCGTTCTGATCGGTTCAGCGCCACTGCGGCAATGCCGGGACGGCAATGAAGAAGACCTGTCTGGCCCGGAATAGCGGATAGATTTTGGCGCCGCTCGTTGGCAACGTCGCTGACCTCAGACGGCTAATTGCCTTTGAAATCTTGGTGAGCGCGGCAGGATTCGAACCTGCGACCCATGCCTTAAAAGGGCATTGCTCTACCACCTGAGCTACGCGCCCATACCTTTGTGGAATCAACCGCCTACAGCATGCCATCTTCAAAACTGGTTGCGCAATCGTCGCGCAATTTTAAGAACGGTGTCTGAATTCGTTGCAGACAGTCTTGGTGTCGACAACTACCTCAAGCCAGCGCATCCGCATACAAATCCGCCGCCTTGAAAGCATGCCAGCTCTGCCAACAAAGCCGTGCTCCGCGCTTCGCGCCGGCAACGGCGTCCTTTTCATAGTAGCAAAAGATCGGTCCACTCGCGGATCAACGTCCTAAACCACAACCAGTGGCTGGATCCCAATCAGCCATGGGGACTGTTCTCGCCCAGTATTTTTGGAGCGTTGCTCGGTTCCGCGCAGGAGAATGTGGGAGGCGATCGGGCGATCCAGTTAGGCGCAAGAGTTCGCTTCTAGTTGCAATTCACTTTGCTCGACCAGCCCGCCCGACTATCGGGCGGGCTTTTTGCAATCCGAACAAACTGACACAAAGGGGGTCACCTGTTCTCAGGTTATTACTGTTTCGCGGTGGTTTTGCCGGGTTCCTCGGCCGACGCCAATTCCGCTCGAAACCGGGCTGCCTTTTCCGGCTGCTGTAAAGCATTATATTCCGCTGCCAGATCCTTGCGCGCCGCGCGAAGATAGCTATTGCCTGGGTTGGTTTGCTTCATCAGATTCTCGTAGCCGGCAAGACTCTCAACCTGCGCATCGGCAAAGCGACTCTCGCGCAGTAAAGTCCGCCCCAGCTTGATGTGCGCGATACCGGTATTCACGTTATCGGCGGAAAGTGTCTCAGTAAACC
>JASHNX010000102.1 GCA_030041415.1 Candidatus Sulfotelmatobacter sp. | reverse complement strand
TCGAGGGGATCACAGCCCAGCCAATTCCGCGTACCTTCAGCAGTGTATTGCCAGCCTTCTCCGTCTTACGAAATCACGCTCAAGTCGCAGTGCAATGCCTCTGAAGGCGCGGTAGTCGCAAGAGACGCCGCCAAAAGCACGCTCCACATAACGGGGCAGCAAATCAGCGTGGTGAAGCCGCCAAAACACCTTTGGCGGCGCAGAAAGCGCCGCAGAAAGGGCGTGTTCTCCTTATCGTAGTTCCACGACAATGGCTACACGCCTTATAAACAAATATAATATCCCCCTATCGTATCTGCCGAAGACTCTAGAAATAACTGGAGGGCGGAGAAACTCAGGACGAAGATCTAATGAAGGACAAACCACCCCAGATCTCGAAGGAAAAACAACGACTGCTGTCCCGCATCAATCGGCTTAGCGGACAGGTCGACGCGGTGCAGCGGTCTGTTACAGAAGACGATGAGTGTGCTGACATCCTAATGCTGCTGGCTGCGATCCGCGGGGGTGTCAACAGCCTGATGGCGGAAATTCTCGAAGATCACATCCGTCTGCACATTATGCATCCCGACCGTCGAACCGAAACTCCCGAAGAAATGACTGAAGACTTAATCGGCCTTGTGCGCGCATATCTGAAATAGGTTTTTGCAGGCGCTATTTCGGCGACGGCGCTGGCTGGAGTGCCTGGAATGCCTGCATTTCCTGTTTCGCTTCTGCGGTCTTTCCTTCTTTGCGATAAATACCCGCTAACCCAAAGTGAGCCTGCGCTGCGAGAGAACTCTGTTTCTCAATAGACAGCAATTTTGTCCATGATTTCTCCGCCGCGGGGTTGTCGCCTTCGAGAGAAGCTGCCTTGCCCAATGCATACAAAGTTTCTGGCATGTCCGGCATCAACTTGTCGGCGCGAACGAGCTCGGCCCGCGCTTCTTGTGACTTACCTTGTTCCAACAGCGATTCGCCGAGGCGGTAAGCGGCTTCTGCGTTTCCCGGCTGCAGCTTCACCTGGATGCGAAATTGCTCTTCCGCTTTTGACCATTGAAACGCCCCTGCGTAGACTTCGCCAAGGGCGAGATGGACTTCTGGCAAACCGGGGCGGAGCCGTAGAGCATCTTTGTATTCTTTCTCGGCGTCATCCATGCGGCGCAGGACAAAATAATTTTCCGCCATCGCCTGATGCGCGCGGGCTGAATCGGGATAGGCGGCCAGCAGCGTATCGATCGACTGCTTGGCGAGCAGGCCGCTGGCGCGGCCCAGATAATAAAGGATGTCCGGATTGTTCGGATGCTCGGACAGCGCTTTTTGCAGATTGGCGACCGCCTCGGGCAACTGACCAGTCTGGATTTGCGCGATTCCCAACGTAGTTTTGTCTGGCAGGCGCTCAAGATGAGGAATCGCCTCTCTGGCATAGCCTTGCGAGAGCAATGAATAACCTAGCAATTGATGCGCGGGAAGCGAGTCTGGGCTAAGTTCCAGCGCGTGTTTCAGCGCGGGAATTGCCGATCCATAATCGCCTTCGTCCATGTAGGCCTGGCCGAGACTGAGAAAACCATCTACCAGCGATGGATCGAGTTCCGTGACCTGTTTGAATTCCTTTATCGAAAGGTCAAAATTTTTTTCTTTCTCGGCGGCGATTCCGGCCTGCATGTGCTCAGTGACCTGTGGCGATGCGGTCTGCCAAGCGAGCGCGAGAAATAAGAGGGCGTGAATCACGGCTTCTCCGGTTCGCGCACTTCGAGAAACTGATCGGCGTGAACGTCATTTAAAGTCTGATGAATTCCCGAAGGCCAGATCACATCGACTTTCGCTTTTTCGGCGGAACCGAGTCCGAAGTGAAGACGCTTGTCGCTCGCAGAGAGATAGCTGCCGGAAGACGTCGCGAATCGTGTTTGTCCGTTAACCTGCACGCGCGCGCCGAAGCCATCACGATTGCTGCGCGTGCCGCGCAGAATGATCGTGAGCCAGTGAGCCTTCCCGCCGCGATTCATGAACACTTGCGGACGTCCCCCGAGAATCGTCATCACAACGTCCTGCCATCCGTCATTATTTAGATCACCGAAAGCCGCTCCCCGCCCGGCCCACGGCGCTGGAGCTGCGGAATCAACTCGTTCGAAGCGCCCGTTGTGATTCATGGCGAGCAGAGGTTTTTCAAAATAATGCAGCGAAGGATCGATCTGCTCGACATTATCCAAGACGTGCCCCTGGGCAACAAACAAGTCCTTCCATCCGTCGTTATCGAAATCCTCGAGCCCGACGCCCCAGCCCGAACTGCCGCTGGATAGAATTCCGAGACCGGTTTCGAGACTGCGATAGGTAAACGTGCCATCACCCTCGTTGTGATAGACGCCGTAAATTTCCCTCGGTAATTCGGTCACGATCGCATCCGGACGGCCGTCGTTGTCATAGTCCTGAAAAACCACGCCCATGCCCGAAAGCCTGCGCCCATCCTGCGAGAGCGCGGCCCCAGCCTCTAATCCAACTTCGCTGAACGTGCCATTGCCGTTGTTGTGGAAGAGATATTGTTGCATGCCGTCGTTGGCGACATAGATGTCCGTAAATCCGTCTCCATCGTAATCGGCGAAGGCCACACCCAACGCGCGGCCTTTCTTCGCAGCGATGCCGGAACTCTTGCTCACGTCCGTGAATGTACCGTCACCATTGTTGTGATAAAGAATGTTGGTCGTCGCGGGAAATTCTTCGGGCGGACAATAAGTGTGATAGTTTCCGCCGCAATCGTGGCTGTGCTTGGTGTCCCAATCCATGTAACGCGTGACGAACAGATCAAGCTTGCCGTCGTTATCGTAGTCAAAGAACCCCGCTGAGACCGACCATCCACCCGCGGCCACGCCCGCTTTCGCGGTCACATCGGTGAAGGTACCGTCGCCATTGTTATGATAGAGAATATTTTTTCCGTAGCTGGTGACATAAATATCCGGGTAGCCGTCGTTGTCATAATCGCCGACGGCAACCCCCATTCCATAATTTCCATCGCCCGCATTGGCCAGACCGGCCTGTTCGGTCACATCCGTAAAGGATCCATCTTTATTCTGCCGGTAAAGACGATTCCAGTAGCGAGGATCGTGGCGGCCAAAATTCTCCGGCGTGGTCATCGGACCAGTGATCCGGCCGCCATTGACGAGAAAAATGTCGAGCAACCCATCATTGTTATAGTCGAGAAGCGCGACGCCGCCGGGCATGGTTTCGATGAGATATTTTTGCGGAGTGGGTGAGTTCTCCAGCGTGAAATCAAGACCGCGAGGCGCGACCACATCGAAGGTCGTGGGGACGGTCGCAGCTGTTTGTGACAGCAGACTCACTGCAATCGCGGCCCGAAACAGAATATTTAACAACTTGTGTTTCCTTGATGTCCTCGCTTCACCCAGCAAATGCGAGGGCTCGTCTCTTACCAGGCGAGGTCGGTGAACTGGTCTGGCTACTAAAGCGCAACCGATTCTTCAACCGGCCACTGCAGCAGGAAGAAATGCTGGTTTACTGTGCCGCTGCAAACGCGCGGGGATCGAAAATAGTCTGGATCGAACGTATCTTTCCGTCCTCAACCTGATACCACGAGCAAAAGAAGGCAGTGATCTTTGCTGTGACAAAGTCATAGAGCAAGCAAACGTCTCCGCCATCCACAAAAACCTTCTTGATATCGTATTTCCCTCGTTGCTGCCCCATCATTTTCAGAAACTCATCGGGACTGCGAAAGGCTTCGCCACCGGGACCCTTCACGTGCACGTTGTCGGCCAGATATTTCCGAGCAGTAGCATAATCCCTCTCATCCATGGCTTTGATGTATGCCATTACGGTTTTCCCTGCATCCATGCGGTCCACCTCGCTCAAGAAAACCGGGGAATATAAATCATGGATTCTCAACAGCTAACCGATCTCTCGCACGACTGAGGTCTTCAGCTATCACAGCCACGCCGGGTCGATTCGCGCTCCACCAGCCGGGGCGGAATCAGAATCTTCTTCGGGCGCAAGCCGCGATTGGTGGAAATGCGCGCGAGAAGCAATTCTGCTGCCAGTGTTCCGATTTTGCAGGTTCCCTGATCGACCGACGTGAGCGGAACCGACAATGCGTCATTGTAGTGCACGTTGCCGGCGCCCACTACAGCGATGTCGTGGGGCAATCGCAATCCCGCTTCTCTGATCGCTCGCATGGCGCCGATCGCAACAGGGTCGTTATAGCAGAAAACTGCGTCGGGCTGCGGATTCGAGACCAGCAATTTTTTCATGCCTTCATATCCGGTTGTTTCGGTGTAACCGGCATCGACAACATAGTTTTCATCGTGCCGCAGGCCGCCCTTTTTCAAGGCGCTGCGGTAGCCTTCCAATCTCTCGGCAGCGATTCCTACCTGCGGACCGCGCAGATGCGCAATGCAGCGGTAACCGCGAGCAATCAAGTGCTCAGTCGCCATCCTGCCGATGGCGCGATTATCCGCGCCCACAAAAGACGCCCGTAGCCCCGAAACCGGGCGATCGATCAGGACATACGGAGTTTTGCGTGCGGCTACACGCTTGAACATCTCCGCCTGCCGCGACGGCTGTGCCGTGGCGATAATCAATCCATCTACCTGCCGCGCCAGAAGCGAGTCGACTTCGCTGGCCTCGAGCTCTGGATCCTCTTCGAACGACGCAATCAACACGTGGTAACCGTGGGGACGCACGCCGTTAGCAACGGCACGTGCAATCTCGGCAAAAAAAGGATGCGCGAACTCCGGCAGGAGCAAGCCGATGGTGTAGGTGCGCCGCGTGACCAGGCTGCGAGCGACCCAGTTCATTTGGTAATTCAGCTTCTTGGCGTGTTGCAGCACGCGTTTGCGGGTGGCGTCGCTGATCCGTCCCTGATGACGCAACACTTTCGACACTGTGACCACGGAAACATTCAGATCCCTGGCAATATCCATCATGGTCACAGGCATGGCGGGAGCATACCACTTCCTTCGAGGGTTAACGATAAATCAAATGCAAATGATTCATTTTGTTCTTGACAATCCACATGCAGTTATTCAAGAATCCCCGCCACTAGTACTTTCAGATTATTTGGGGTCCCCTGCAAAAACATCGACTAGGAAGAGGCGAGCTATGCGAAGCCGTGCAGTGTGGGTTTTCGTTGTCTCCGTCGGGATGGTTGTGTCTTCAAGCATCTGTCTTTATGGCCAAAGCACCTACGGTTCAATCGTCGGATCCGTCACAGATAGCTCGGGCGCGGCTATCACGGACGCTGCCGTCACGCTGACGAACCTGGGAACCGGAGAGAAGCGTGCACAGCAGAGCGGCGCTGATGGTCTATTCACGTTCACGAACCTATTTCCCGGCCAGTACCGAATCGATGTGGAAAAGCAGGGCTTCAAGCACTTCACCCGCACGCCGGTGACGGTCCAGGTGCAGCAGAGTTCGTCGGTCCAGGCAGCTCTACAGGTCGGCGAAGTCAGCCAAGTGGTCGAGGTAACATCTCAAACCCCGCTGCTGCAAACTGAGTCGGCCTCGCTCGGCCAAGTGGTCGAGCAGCGCAAGGCAGACGAACTTCCCCTCAACGGGCGCAATATTTTCAATCTGATCACCGTATCCCCTGCCGCGGTCGCGCAGGGCGGAGCCGGCGGATCGCCAGTCGGCGAAAACCCCTTCAGCTGGGGCAACTATCAGATTGGGGGGTCGTTCGCCAATCAAGGTGCCGAGTATCTGGATGGTCAACCCCTTAACATCGGCTACATCAATTTGCCCATCATCATTCCCACCCAAGACTCAGTCGGCGAGTTCAAGGTCCAGTACAACAACCTCGGTGCCGAGTGGGGTAAGTTCGCGGGTGGCGTGGTCAACCTCAGCACGAAGTCTGGCACCAATAGCTGGCACGGTTCGGCCTATGAATATTTCCGGAATAAGGTGCTCAACGCCAACGAATACTTCAACAAGCAGACCGAGCTGTCGACGGGCAAGGTAAACGAGGCGCCACCGTGGGAACAAAATCAATATGGGTTCCAACTCGGTGGCCCAATAGTCAAGAATAAGACATTCTTCTATACCAGTTGGGAGCAGTACCGTCAGCGGACGTCAATTCCATTCACGACTACTGTTCCCGCCACAGGCATGCTGGCCGGAAACTTCGGCTCGGTATGTACGGCAGCCGGAGGCACGTTCAATGGCGCTGGCATCTGCAGCGCGGCAGCCGGACAGATTTACGATCCGTATACCGCAAATGCGACTACGGGCGTGCGATTGCCCTATCCGAACAACATCATTCCCACCGCAGAGTTCAGCAAGGCAGACGGAATTCTGGGCAAGCTTTACTACCCAGCGGCGAACCTTTCTGGAATTACGAACAATTACTCGACGGCCTACCCCGGTGGCGGCAACACCAACGAATTTGTCCTCCGTGGAGACCAAAACATCGGAGCCAATACGCGATTGTTTGGCAGATTCGCCTACTACGGCTTGCTGGACCTGCCGCAAAATCCGTTGGGAACCGGACTGTGCGAAGACCGCTGTGCTGAGAATTATCACAGCAAACTGCTTGCCTTTGACGTGAACCACAGCTTTACCCCCACGACCATCCTCGACGTAAACCTGGCCGGAAGCCGATTCGTGTATTTGCGGTCCCCTATACTCTCAGGCTACGACTTGACCGGTCTGGGCTGGCCCGCTAGCTACAACGCGCCCCCAAGTTCGATTCGGACTCCCCCCACGCCGGAATTTCCGACTCCCAATGACGTTGGGCACTCGCAGGGCAACAGTGCCATCGGCGATCACAACACGCAATACAATTTGACGCCCGCCCTCACCATGATTCGCGGTAAGCACACCATTCAGGCGGGCGGACAGTGGGAAATTGGGCTGGACAACTATTACCAGACCAACATCGCCAGCGGCGCGTTTGGCTTCGAAGGAAACTGGACTTCGTCGTCGCCTACGGCTACGGACGGCTCCGGATCCCCATATGCCGACTTTGTGCTGGGATTGGCGCTGAACCAGGGCAGCTTCGCCGGGAACCAATCGGAAGGCGTCGCCCAGAATCCCGCTCAGACTAAGGGGAAGCAAACTTATCGTGCACTCTTCGTCGACGATACTTGGCACGTGACCCCGAAGTTTACTGCCGACCTCGGCCTTCGCTATGAATTGCCGGGAACCTGGTCTGAGGCTTATAACCGCTTGACCTATTGGAATCCAAATGCCACCAATGGAACAGTCACCGGCTGTTCTGGCGTGGCTGGCTCTCCCTGCCCTGGCGATGCGGCGTATGTGGGTACCGGACCAAACTCCAGCGACAACAACCTGCCGCTGGATAAGAAAGAGTTCTCGCCACGGATTGGACTTGCCTACTCCCCCGACCAGAAGACGGTCGTTCGAGCTGGCTACGGCATCTTCTTCATTCCAAATTATGTTTCGTTTGCGCTCAACCCAGACAACGACGTGGTCAACCTCGCCGCTACCACCTTCACTGCTTCGACAAATAGCTACATAAGCCCAGTATCGACGCTAGATGGAAGCAAATGTACACAGGCAGGGACTAGCTTCGCGACGTTTTCCTGCGCTCAGGCCGGCCCCTTCACGGCAGGAGCGATTCTGTCACCGCCCGGACGCAACGCGACCCCGAGTCTTTCGAATTTCGTAGCGGCGAACGGCAGCCCTGGGCTTGCGCCTTACCTTAACCCGAAATACGGCTACCTCGAACAATATAACTTCGACATTCAGCGCACGCTGCCGGCTGGGTTCTTTGCCGATGTCGCATACGCGGGATCGCACGGAGTCCATCTGCAGCAGTACCAAACCAACGTCAATCAGATTCCGGATTCTTTCGTTGCGACAGCCGCGGCACAGGCCGCCACTGGCGCGACGCCAACCATTGCGACGCTGATTCCAAATCCGATGGCGGGCACGAGCCCTAACGCTACGATCGGTGCTGCAACCATTCATGCCGGACAGTTCGATCGGCCCTATCCTGAGTACAACGGCCTCAACCTTAACGGCTACGGATGCTGCGGCAGCAGCTACAACTCCCTGCAGGCAACAGTGCAGCGCCGGTTCCAAGGCGGCGGAACTTTGCTTGTTGCCTATACCAACGCGAAACTGATGAGCAACACCGATACGCTCACCAGTTGGTTAGAGAGCGACGCGTTCGGTACTGGAGGCGTGGGATCCGTTCAGGATTGGAACAATCTCAAGGGCGAGAGATCGCTTTCTTCCCAGGATATTTCCCAGCGGCTGATCGTCAGCTATGTTCTCGATCTTCCGTTCGGGCGCGGAAAGGCCTACGCCGCGAATCTCTCGGGAATCCAGAATGGTTTGGTGTCAGGCTGGGGCGTGGATGGAATTACCACATTCCAGCGAGGCTTCCCGCTCAAGATCAGTTACGCTGGAACCACAGCTTTAGAAAGCGCCGGCTTGGGCGTTGCAAACATACGTCCTGACGTTGTAGCCGGTTGCGACAAGCAGGGGTCGAAACAAATCAGCAGCGACATTTCGACCAACCCGGAGCTTTATTTCAACACGTCCTGCTTCGCAGCTCCGCCAGAGTGGGGCTTTGGCACTGAGTCTCGTGTTGACTCCTCGCTGCGTGGCCCTGGCATCGTTAACTTCGATTTCGCTGTGTTCAAGCGAACGATGGTTACCGAGCGAGTAGGTATTGAGTTCCGGACGGAGTTCTTCAACATCTTTAACCATCCTTACTTTGCTCCGCCTGCTACTGGTTACGATGGAACGCCGACGGCGAACGGATTCGGTCAGGTAACCTCAACGGTGGGGGCTGGTGTGGCCTCACCAGAGCGTTTGGTTCAGTTCGCTCTAAAAGTCGTGTTCTAGAAATACCAAAGGGCCAGGAAGCTCTTCCTGGCCCTTTTTCTCTACCCTTCGGTTTAGAATTCCGGTAACCGCACCACATTCTCTCGGATGAGAGACTTCCTCACCCTCGACTACTCGGACGCGAAGCGCATCGCCGATCTCATCCTTGCAAAAGCTTCCGAGATGCAGAAAGCCGCCGCCATCGCCATTGCCGACGCCCACGGAGACCTTCTGTATTTCGTGCGCATGGACGGCGCGCCGGTTTCGTCCATTCAAATTGCCATGAACAAGGCATGGACCGCGGCTCGCGAGCGGAAACCCACAAAAGAGATCGGCGACAAAGTCAGGCATCCGGAAAAAGGGCACGATATCAGCTACTATGGCGATCCAAAATATGTTGGTTGGGGTGGCGGGCTGCCCATCTGGAAAAATGGCGAGGTCGTGGGCGCAGTTGCAGTCAGCGGCTTGTCATCGAGCGAGGATGTTGCTCTCGCCACGCTAGGCGTAGAACTTGTCGCCAGTTCCTGATTGTGGGCCCGCGTCTTCGCATAATCAACGGGAGGTTCGGTAATGTTTCATAAGGCCGCACGGTATTTTCTTCTTCTCGTCTTTGCGCTTCGGGTGTTAGCTCAGACTACATCTCCATCTCCGGCGTCATCGCCAGCGGTAGAGTCGCGTATCAATTCCCTTCTCAAGCAGCTTACCTTAGAAGAAAAGGTCGATCTCATTGGGGGTGTGGACGATTTCTACATTCGGGCGATTCCCAAAATTGGCCTGCCGCGCCTGAAGATGGCGGACGGCCCAGTCGGCGTACGTAATTACGGTCCCTCGACGGTGTTCGGCGGCATTGGGCTAGCGGCCACGTGGAATCCTAGTCTTGCCGAGCAAGTCGGCAAATTCATCGGCGAAGACGCCCGCTCGCGCGGCGTGCACTTCATGCTGGGACCGGGCGTGAATATTTATCGCGCTCCTATGAACGGAAGAAATTTCGAGTATTTCGGAGAAGATCCATTTCTTGCGTCACGAACCGCAGTTGCCTATATCGAGGGGATGCAAGGCCAAGGTGTAAGCGCCACGATCAAGCACTTCATGGGCAACAACTCGGAGTTCGACCGGCACAATACCAACTCGATCATCGATGAGCGCACGATGCACGAGATTTACATGCCGGTGTTCGAGGCAGCCGTCAAGGAAGCGCATGTCGGCGCGATCATGGATTCCTACAATCTCACGAATGGCGTTCACATGACGCAAAACGCTCCGCTGAACATCGGCGTGGTGAAAAAAGATTGGGGCTTTAATGGAATCATCATGTCGGATTGGACTTCCACCTACGACGGCGTTGCTGCCGCAAATGGCGGACTCGATCTCGAAATGCCATCGGCAAAATTCATGAACCGCGCGACTCTTCTCCCCGCGATCAAGGCAGGAAAAGTCAGCGAGGTAAACATTGACGACAAAGTTCGCCGCATTCTTCGTACAGCGATTCAGTTCGGCTGGCTGGACCGCGATCAGACCGATTTATCCATCCCGAAGTCGAATCCGGAAGGCGGCGAAGTGGCTCTGGCCGCCGCGCGGGAAAGCATCGTTCTTCTCAAGAATGACGGCAATCTTCTGCCGCTCGATAAATCAAAGATTCATTCGATCGCAATCATCGGACCAGATGCTTACCCGGCAGTTCCAGCCGGCGGAGGCAGTGCCGAGGCAAAACCATTTGTGCAAGTGAGCGAACTCGAAGGCATTACGAGTTATCTGGGCGCCGGCGCGAAAGTCTATTACGACCGCGGCATCCCGTCATTCGATGACATCGCCAAGAAGACGGAATTCACGACGCAGGCAACAGGCGGCCAGCCCGGCTTAAAAGCAGAATTCTTCACCAATCGCGATCTTTCGGGCACGCCTTCTGTCACACGCGTTACACGGCACGTTAACTACCAGCCCGCGCGCGGAGACGATGGCGCCGCCGGCGATGTCTCGGTTCGCTGGACCGGGTATTTCACTCCATCGACAGCAGGAGATTATTGTGTCTTCGTGCAAGGCCCCGGAGAGAACGGCGGCTACCGGCTTTATGTCGATAAGAAGCTCGTCTTCGACAACTGGAAGCAGTGGTACGCATTCGTGAGCGAGAAAACGATGAATCTCTCGGCCAGGCCTCACCAGATTGAAATGGATTACTACGCGAAAGGCGGATGGGGCAAGACCATGGGCGATCTCGGGATTGCGCGGCCGGAAGATCTGGTCAGCCCTGCCGCAAAATCTCTCGCTGCACAGGCTGATGCAGTCGTTTTGGCCGTCGGCTTCGATGCCGAAGACGAAGGCGAGAGCAGCGACCGCGAGTTTCAGCTTCCTCCCGTGCAGGACGAATTGATCCGCGAGATTTCCTCGGCGAACAAGAACACAGTCGTCGCCCTAACCTCCGGCGGAGGAGTCGACATGAGCGGCTGGATCGATCGCATCCCCGCCCTCCTCGAAACCTGGTATTCGGGCCAAGAGGGCGGCATGGCGCTGGCTCAGATATTATTCGGCGATTTCAGCCCCTCGGGTAAATTGCCCATCTCGATCGAACGTCGCTGGGAAGACAACGCGGTCCACGACAGCTACTATCCGAACTCCGGGTCAAAAGACGTCGAATACAAAGAGGGCATATTCGTTGGCTATCGCCACTTCGATAAATCCGGAATCAAGCCGCTGTTCCCCTTCGGCTACGGACTTTCATATACGACTTTTAGTTACAAAAATCTGATCATTTCACGCGGCTCGGCTTCCGGCGACCAAACCGTCGTCGTGTCTTTCGATATCACCAACACTGGCTCGCGCCGCGGCGCGGAAGTGGCGCAGGTTTACGTAGGCGACAAACACGCACCAGTTCCCCGGCCGGTAAAAGAATTGAAAGGCTTCGCGAAGGTCGATCTGACACCGGGAGAGACAAAGTACGTCGAGGTCACGCTCGACCGCCGCGCCTTTTCGTATTACGATGTCAGCCATCACGCGTGGACAGTTTCTCCCGGAGATTTTGAAATCGATGTAGCCCGCTCCGCGGCAGAGATTGAACTCACGGGAAAAGCTTCTTTTCAGTAAAAACTCTCCGGGGGTTTTGAAACCTTCCTCATGCGCCGAAAACGGTCGGGGTTGTCTTGTGCTCTCTTCTGTCTAATCGCTGCCGCTTCTCCCGCTCCGGTCGAACAAAACTGGACGAATTATGTACGCATCGCGGCGTTCGGCCTCGGGGCGGATAATGCCGCAAAAATCGTCGCCGACGCCGAGGCGAGCAACGTTTTCGGGATCGAAGTAGATAACGATATCGAAGGCCGCTACGAAAGCTTTGTCGATCCAACGGCTAAGCTGAAAGCCATTCACGCCGTCGCCGAGAAGGCGCATGCCGCGGGCAATTACGCGTTCGTTTACGTCGCGGGAACCGAATGCATCACGGCGAATGCGGCAAAAACTCCGCACACATTATTCAAAGAACATCCCGACTGGGTGCAGCGCAAAATTACCGGAGAGCCCGCGCTCTTCGGAGGCGGCACGGCGTTTTGGATCCGATCGGGAGATGAAGATGTCTGGGTAAGCCCTTACGCTACCGACTGGCGCAAGATTTACATGGAGCATATCCGGCAGATCGCGGCCACGGGGATCGACGGTATCTACGTCGATATTCCCTACTGGATGACTCACTTCGAAGGCTGGGAAGATACTTGGGCCAGCTTCGACGACTACACGGTTGCAGCATTCAAGAAGCAAACCGGACTCGATGCCAAAAAAGACTTGAAGCTCGGCGACTTCTCCGATCCTAATTTCCGCAAGTGGGTCGACTTCCGCATTCAGACGTTCACCGACTTCATGCACGAGATCGACGAGAATGCGAAGTCGGTGAATCCGAAAATCAAAACCATTCCTGAGATTTATCCCGGTATCGAGAAAGAAGCGGTCCGTGTGGGCGCCGATGTTTACAGCCTGTATCCCGTAGTCGACGCCATCGCGCACGAGTACGAATTTGGCGAAGGCGGCCACATGGCCTCGGAACGCTCACCGCTAAACTGGTTCTACTACCA
>JASHNX010000101.1 GCA_030041415.1 Candidatus Sulfotelmatobacter sp. | reverse complement strand
GAGTGAGATTGACTTCGGAGTTTGCCATAGCCGTGGCTCCTTCCCGTGCTCTTAGGAACCGAGCACGCTAGGTTCCTATCTAGTACCATATAATAGTACCACGGCATTGTAAATTATTGCAAACAAAAAGACTGGCGGAGAGAGTGGGATTCGAACCCACGTTACCCTTTCGAGTAAACACGCTTTCCAAGCGTGCGCCTTCAGCCACTCGGCCATCTCTCCGGCGAACTAACGGGAAGGGCGACTGCTTGGTGCCAGTCGCGCCGATTGCTGCGAATGGACTGGAAGCTTTCGGCGACTCCTCCAGCCTCGTTTCATTTTATTGGCGCACGCCTGGCAGCGCAAATCGGGGCTGCGGACAGCAATCTTTGGTGAAAAGACTTCTGGAGGAAAAACTGAACGAACACAGGAGAAACGAACAGACTTGCCAGCGCAGCAAAGAAACCGGAGCAGAAAATTACGACAATTTTTGAGGCGAGACGTCGTCGGAATCGCTCGGAGTCGCGGGCGAAGCGACTGACGTGGTTGCACCGGCGGCGGCTCCGATAGCGGAAATCGGCGCGCCATCGCCGTTGTGGGGTGTGGAAGCAGGAACCGGCGGAGGCTTAATGCCATCGACGACGTGATGGCTGAGGCAATAGAGTGCGAGTTCGAGACGGTCGGCTACTCCCAGTTTGTCGTAAACTTTGCGCAGGTAGTTTTTCACCACCTGTTCTGTCGTGCCCACACGAACCGCGATCTCTTTGTTCTTCATTCCCTGCGTGACGCAGGAAACGATGAGGCTCTCTTTCGGAGTGAGTTGAACTTTGGGCCGCGCTCCCGAAGGACGCAGGCTGTGCCCGCGATAAGCTTCCATCACCCATTGAATCGCCTGGCTCTCCAACCAGGGTTCGCCGGCCGCGACTTTGCGCAGGCAATCGACCAGCAATTCGGGCTCGACTTCGCGCGATAAAATTCCGTGCGCACCGCGGCGGAACAGGTCGAGAGTGAGTTGTTCGTCCAATCCGGGAGTGACCACGACGATCTTCAAATGCGGCGCCTGGCGCAAGAGTTCGGTCACAGCTTCCACGGGATTGGGCGCCATTGCCGACTCGAGAATGAGAACGTCGGCGGAAAATTTTGTCACCGCGGATTGGGTTTGCGGCAGGGTTTCCGCCTGGCCGACCACGCGAATATCGTCTTCGAGCGCAAAAATTTTTCGCAGGCCGGCGCGGAAAATCGCCTGAGTGTCGGCAACAATGACGCGTATCAGCGAGCCCGCGCCGTTCGCCTGGTGAACCTCGTGATTTTCTCCCACGCCGACTGAAGTTCCCGCCATCAGTTTTGCACCCTATGCCCGCTCGAAGTGGTATTCGTCAATGACAACTCCCACTCCGCGACGGCCTTCGTCTTCAAAGCTGCGCACTACGCGTCCATGACAATCGATCTGCACATTGCCGCGCGCGCCAACAATCTCGCCCGGCAGCAGAATCGTGAAATCTACGAGCGACCCCACGGGAACATCGCGGTCCATCGCAAAAAGAACTCCGTTTGCCGAGATGTTTTGCGTTTCGGCGGCGCAGGCCCCGCTCTGCGACATGACTTCTACCGGCAGATGCAAAGGGAACCGAGGAGCACTCTGCATTGAGCTGTAGCGCTTCCTCTCCTGCTGTGCGATTGTCAGTTCCTTGCCCGCTTCGGCTGCCACCGGTCGAAACCTTTCCTCAGATTTTCCACAGCGAGATTTTTCAGAACTCAGAGGCAGCGTACACCCAGGAATCAGGGCTGCAAAGTTACTGAAGTCATGGAACGATGGGTGCTAACTGCTTGAAGATTATGGAATTAGAGGGTTTTTACCGGGTTTTTCCCGGGCCTGTTGGAATAGCCGGCTGGATACTTTCAAAGTAAAGAAAAAGCCAAAGAAGGGTAAGGTTGCGCCTCAGAACTTGGTCACTTCGGTGAAGTTGAAATCGCGGATCTTCATGGCGGGCACGACCATGTCGAACGATTCTTCGCCGCACGCGCGAACGGGTATGCTCATCGCCTCGATGTTAGAAAGCATCTGGATGAGGCTTTCGTTGAAGCGGAAATTTCGCACTCCGTGCCTCAGTTGTCCGTCTTCCACGAGGAATGTCCCGTCGCGCGTCATGCCGGTGACAATTTTTTCATAGGGATCGACCTCGCGGATATACCACAAGCGCGTGACCAGCACGCCGCGTTCGGTCGACGCAATCAACTGGTCCAGAGTTTGCGGATTCTGGGGAGTCGCGAAGACGATGTTCAACGGCATTTCGCCCATCTCGTTGGGCAAGGGGAATCCGTGGCCAGTGGCTTCAATCGGGCCGACTTTATCTCTCTGCTCTGACTGCTTCATGCGCGCCGCTGTCGCACGGGCATAGACGACGCGCTTCACCACCCCATTCTCGACAAGCGGCACGCGCTTCCGCGACATTCCCTCGCCATCGAATGGTGCTCCATTTTGCAAAGGATGGGCAGCGTCGTCGCTGATGGTGATGTTGTCGCCGAACAGCTTTGTGCCGATACGACCGGTTAAAAACGACCGTTGATCGAGAATTGCCATGCCGGAGTAGTCCCAGAACATGAAGCCCACGATGTCGAGCGCAGCAGAAGGTTCAAGAATGACCGAATACCTTCCGGGAGGAATTTCTCGTGGGTGCGTGGCATCGACCGCTTTCTTCGCCGCAATCTCGGCCATGCGCAGTGGGTCGAGAATCTCGACGTCGGGAGAGTTGGCTTTCTGCCATCCCGAAGAATCCGCGCCTAGCATGCTGATTGAGACCTCAGCCAGGGTCTGCGAATGCCAGCGGCTGAGCCCGCGTGAATTAAGAATTCCTTCGACTGATTCAGAACTGGAAAAAATTCCTGCAGTCGTGAGCTCGTGCTTCTGGGCGACGTCAACAATCTTTTTCACGGCCTCGGCGCGAAGCCGCGGTGTTAGGGCTGCAGTCTGTTCGAAATGCCGCGAGGGTTGCGTCGAGGAATTTTTATCTGACTCGCCCTCTGCTTCTCGCAAATCCGGAACCGGCAGGAGATCAGGATCGGGGTGCTGTACCTTAGCGAGACTTTCTGATGATTCGACTACGCGGCGTAATCCATCTTCATCAAACTTGTTGGTGCTGGCGCGAGCCGTGCGCCCGCCAAAAACCGTGCGCACAGAGACGGTATGATTTTCTTCCTCTACATTCTGATGAATCGTATTGTTCGCGAAGCGAGTGAGAGCAAAACGTCCGCCTGAGAAATGAACCTCGACTTCATCGGCCGAGCACAGCTTCCTGATGCGGTCGAAGATGGAGGCAGCTTGGTCTTGGGTGAGCAATGTTGGCTCTTTTCTTTAGTTCTTTGTGGAACTAACTTCCCTTGTAGGCGCTGCCCACGTTGATTCCGCGAAATCGCGACGGTGCTGCTCCGTGACCTGTACCCATCACTTGCTGCGGTTGTCCTTTGCCGCAATTGGGAGTTCCCCAGAGCGTCCATTCATCGCGCGAGCAGATGGCGTCGAGCGCATTCCAGAATTCGGTGGTGATGCCGGAATATGATGGATTTTTCACCATGCGGACGCGCTTTCCGTTTTTGATTTCCCATCCGATTTCGCAGCCGAACTGAAAGTTGTAGCGCTTGTCGTCAATCGACCACGAGCGATTCGTCTGCATGAGAAATCCGTGATCGGTCGATGCGATCAATTGCTCGATCGTCAGTGGTTTTTCGCTGGGCAGCAAACTGATGTTGGTCATGCGGATCATAGGCAAGCGATTCCAGCCCTCGGCGCGCAATGTCCCTCCGGAGCGAGTTGCGCCGATCGTGTGGGCGGTTTCGCGCGAGCTGAGGTAGCCGGTGAATAGCCCATTCGTGACGATGGGCGTGCACTGCGCTGGAACTCCTTCGTCGTCGAAGGCGAATGTGCCGAGGCCGGGACCGTGCTCCTGGCGCGCATCGGCAACTACGTTTACCATTTCGCTGCCGTATTTCAGCGTGCGCAATTTGTCGAGGGTGAGAAAAGAAGTTCCAGCGAAATTCGCTTCCATGCCGAGCACGCGGTCGAGTTCGATGGGATGCCCGATCGATTCGTGAATCTGCAACCCCAGCTGCGAACTATCGAGAATGATGTCGAACTTGCCTTCGGGGCACTGGTCGGCGTGATGCAGCGCCACTGCTTCTTCGGCGATGCGGTGGGCGTTTTCGACGAGCTTGAGTTCGTCAATTAATTCGTATCCTTTGTTCTGCCATTGCCCGCCGTACGAATTCGGATATGACCGCTTCTGAATTTCATTTCCTGCAAACGCATAGGCACAATATCCCGCTCCTGCGGAATACTTTGTCTGATGAATATCCGAACCTTCCGACGAAACGAACCATTGCTCCTCTCGATTGAAGTTGAGATTGGTTTCGGCCAGCGTGATGCCGGCGACAGAACGCAATTCGGAATCGATCTTCAGCAGCAGCGCGATATTCTGCTCGACCGAAATCGAGAATGGATCGATCTTGTGCGGCGTAGTCCACTCGGCGGTGACGGGTTTCTCGGGTGCAAGTTGAATGTCGTGCTGTTTGACCTTCGCCGAGGCGCGAGCGATTTCAACCGCGCGTGCAGCGGTTGCTTCGACTCCTGCGCGCGATAAATCTTCCGACGCGGCGAAACCCCACGCTCCATCGGCGATCACGCGAACGCTGTAACCGAGCGATTCCGAATCCGAAGCGCTGCCGACTTTGCCGTTCTTTGTGGTGAGAGCGCGGCTGCGCTGGCTCACGATGCGCGCATCGGCATAGCTCGCGCCGCGCGAGTTCGCGGTATCCAAAGCCCAGTTGGCGAGGTCTCTCATGCGGAAATTCAAATCTATCATGAGCGATGTCCCCGCCTCTGTTCCTAGCACGGGAAAAGATTCTAATTTTCGCGAAAATTCGTGATCGTTGTCACCAAGGAGACAGTGGGCGCGTTCCTATCATCCGGAAACACAGCTTTATCCACGTAGCGAGAAGAAGAACGAGAGGCCCGGAAGTCAGGATATACAGCATGAATTAACCTCGGGCACAGTGTAGCCCACCGCAAAACGCCCTAGGGCGCATGATGCGCCGTGTCTAGCGCTTTTCTCACCGCCAGGATTTCTTTGAGCACATCCCGCAGCTTCGTCGATTCCAGCGCATTCGCGCCGTCCGATTTCGCTTCTTTCGGATTGTCGTGGACTTCAAGAAAAACTCCATCCACTCCTGCGGCGACGGCGGCGCGAGCCAGCAACGGAATAAATTCAGGCTGGCCACCGCTGACGGCGTGATCTCCATCTGCCGATGCAGAGGGCAGTTGCACCGAGTGCGTTGCATCAAAAACCACCGGTGCGAACTTGCGCATGATGGCGAGCGAGCGCATATCGACCACAAGATTGTTGTAGCCGAAACTGCTGCCGCGCTCCGTGAGAAAGACCTGCGAGTTTCCTGCTTCGCGGCATTTTTCGACGGCGTGACGCATGTCCCAAGGGGAAACGAATTGTCCTTTCTTGATGTTCACCGGTTTCCCGCCCAGCGCTGCAGCGACAATCAGATCGGTTTGTCGGCAAAGAAACGCGGGAATCTGCAGGATGTCGACGACCTCGGCAACTTGGGGTACATCGGTCGCTTCGTGAACATCGGTGAGCACCGGAACGTTAATTTCGTTCTTGATCTTCCTCAAAATCCGCAGGCCATCTTTAATTCCCGGCCCGCGAAAACTTCTGATAGATGTGCGGTTCGCTTTGTCGTAGCTGGCCTTGAAGATGAAAGGAAAATTCAGCGACCGCGTCACGCCCTTGATGATCTCGGCCATGCGAATGGCATGCTCTTCGCTCTCGATTACACACGGTCCGGCAATCAGAAAGAGATCGCCGGAACCGACGCGGACGTTGTCGATTTGGAAAGAAGAGATCAATCGTCCCCGCAAATTGCCATTGAATGACGTACGTCCGCGAGATGCCGCTCCAAAGAGCGTTCGTCCAAGGCTGATTATATAGGTGTACGAAAAAAGGGCATGGCGACGCCATCCCCTGATTCAGAACGGCTTGATTGTTGTTTCATTTATGGCGTCAAAATGAAACCATGGGTGGCGCCATTGATCGTGCCAAAACCGGAGATTTGTCCACTTCCATTAATCGCGCTGGCGTGATTCAATACCCAGCCGGAATCTGGCGGAATAAGATGATTGAGATCTCTAGCCGTTCCATTCTTCCAGATGCAGGCATGCAAGACGCCTCCGGGCACGGTCGACTCGCCGACGATTGCTCCCAGGTCGTTCTCACCGCCCGCGTAACTCTGGTTTCCTCCCGGCAACGTGCCGAGACTGTGAATGTTATAGGAAGTATCCCAATAGACGGCTACTCCGTTGGGGTATTGGCCGGTGTAAGCTGCGCCCACGGCAACGCCTGGGTCGTTGATCCAATCGGCGATGCTATCTTGCCCGCCCGGCAACGTTCCCAGGTTTATCCAGCCGCCGGTGGTGGTCCACAGAACCGCTGTGAAGTGCGTCCCGGCAGAGTTGTAGGCTTCCCCGACGACCTGCAGGCTCTGGTTCAGATCGTAGGCGTAGGTGTAGGGAGCACCGGGCAAAATCCCCAGATCTCTAATCTGGTATGAAGTCCCGCTCCCTTCCCAGAACACCGAATGAACATCTCCGTTGCTGACGGAGGAATAGCCAACGATGACTCCATTGTTATTGTTCGCGTTGGCGACGCTATAGGTTCCGCCCGTCAGTGGAGAAAGCTCAACAAGTCCGGTAGCCTCGGTCCAGACGAACCCGCGAGAAATACTAGTTTGAGAATCTTGCGCAAGGCCGACAATTTCTTCTGAGTCGTTGATGGTAACGCCGACAATTGCGTCATAATCGGTCAAACTGCCAAGATTGACCATACGCGCAGTACTTGGGCTCCAATAATAGGCGGACGACGCCGACTCGCCGATGCAAAGCGTGCTCTGGGAGGTTGAGTTATCGGAGCAGCCGGTGGTGTGGCCCGACGAGTTCACGTAATAGGCAAGGCTGTTCGTGTAACCGGAGAGCACTCCAAGATCGGTGATCGCATACGTTTGGCCGCTGGCGAGCAACGCGAAGTCAAAGAGAAAACCGCATAACAGAGCAATCGAGCAAATCCTGCCGCTGACTTTCATGTGCACCTCGCAAAATACGCGGCATTTTAATGTTTCGCGAGAACACCGTCTAGACGGAAAAAACTTGCACAGTGTGAAAGCGGCTGCAATCCGAACTTCCGGACGCCAAGAAGCGCGGCTTTTGGCACTTGCACTTACTCGGCATTATGGCCTGCAGTCTAGGCTCTCCCCACTCGCTCCGGCCGGTGAAACATTTCAACTTCCACCGTTTCCTTTTTCGCGCGCCGCGTCGATCGATGCGCGTAGGCCGCCCCGATGAACGTGCTAAATAAAGGATGCGGCTCGAGCGGCTTCGATTTGAATTCGGGATGAAACTGACACCCGATAAAATGAGGATGGTCGGGCAACTCGACCATTTCTACGTAAGTTCCATCGGGCGTTGAACCGGAGATGCGCAAGCCCGCCGCGACCATCGGCTCTTCATACTCGCGATTGAATTCGTAACGATGGCGATGGCGCTCGCTGATTTCGAGCTTGCCGTAAATCCTGTGCGCGAGTGTGCCCGGCTCGATTTTGCAAGTCCAGGCGCCGAGGCGCATTGTTCCGCCAAGTTCTTCCACGCCGCGCAATTCACGAAGTTTGTAAATGACGCGATGCGGGGTGGCCTGATCGAACTCGCTCGAATTTGCCTCTTCCAGTCCCACAACGTTGCGGGCGAATTCAACGCATGCAGTCTGCATGCCCAGGCAGATGCCGAAATAGGGAACTTTATTCTCGCGCGCGTAGCGGATCGCGATCAGCATCCCTTCGATGCCGCGCTTGCCAAATCCGCCGGGAACCAAAATGCCATCGTAGCCTTCCAGTTGCGACTCCACGCTGGCGGGTTCTGCATTTTCTAACCCCTCCGCTTCAATCCAGTTCAGATCGAGTTTGAGATTGTGCGCGAGCGCGCCGTGAACCAATGCTTCTTTGAGCGATTTGTAGGAATCCTCATACTCGACGTACTTGCCGACGATGCCAATCGTGACCGTGTCTTTCGGGTTGTAGACGCGATGCACAATGTCTTCCCATTTAGAAAGATCGCGATTCTTCGCTTCCAGGCGAAGATATTTCAGGACCAGCGTGTCCACTCCCTCATTCGCGAATACCAGCGGCACTTCGTAAATCGAAGCCACGTCTTTCGCCGTGATCACGGCTTCTTCCTGCACGTTGCAGAAGAGCGCAATCTTCGACTTGATTTCTTTCGAGAGAAAACGGTCCGTGCGGCAGAGCAAGATATCGGGCTGAATTCCAATGCTCAGCAGTTCCTTCACCGAATGCTGAGTGGGCTTGGTTTTCAACTCCTGCGCCGCGGCGATAAACGGAACGAGCGTTACATGAACGAAGAGCGTGTCGTCGCGGCCAAGTTCCTGCCGCATCTGCCGGATGGCTTCCATGAACGGCAGGGACTCGATGTCGCCGACCGTGCCGCCGATCTCGACGATCGCGACGTCGACATCCTGCGCGACCTTCTTCATCGCGGCCTTGATTTCGTTGGTGACGTGCGGAATTACCTGCACAGTTTTGCCGAGATAATCGCCGCGCCGTTCTTTGGCGATGATCTGCTCATAGAGGCGTCCGGTCGTCCAGTTGTTGTCGCGTGAAAGTTTGGCGTGTGTAAAACGCTCATAGTGGCCGAGATCGAGGTCGGTTTCCGCGCCGTCATCGGTGACGAAGACTTCGCCGTGCTGAAACGGCGACATGGTACCCGGATCGACGTTCAAATACGGATCGAACTTCATGATGTTAACTTTCAATCCGCGGCTTTCGAGCAGGCACCCGATCGATGCCGCCGCCAATCCCTTGCCTAGAGAAGACACAACTCCGCCGGTCACAAAGATGTACTTCGCTGGCATCTCTTCCTCGCTTTAAATTGTGTTGGAGAATTTGTGCAGGTGGGGTGCACGATCAATTATGGCAGAAATGCCTGTGGAAAGAAATGGTGTTTTGCGCTCGGGTGGTGTCCTAATAGTGCGTTGATCGGGATTAGTAGGCGAGAGTAGGACACTACCTGCGCTCGCGATTTGCCACAGCGGGCCGGACGATGTAGAAAAATCCCTCTTGCGGACGAGCTCCGCACAGGAGAACGGCTACACTGCCTTCACAAATCTTAGCGAAGCCGAGTTCATGCAATAGCGAAGGCCGGTCGGCGGAGGGCCATCGTCGAAGACATGCCCGAGGTGCGCGTCGCATTCCTTGCAGGACACCGCGACTCGATCCATGCCGAGAGAAGTGTCGCGAATTTCGTTTACATTTTCCTGAGCCAGAGGCGCCCAGAAGCTCGGCCAGCCGGTGTGGGAATCGAATTTCGTCTCGGAGCTGAACAGAGCGTTGTCGCAGCATATGCAGCGGTAGATTCCCTTATCGTGCAGGTTCCAGTACTTGCCGGTGTAAGCGAATTCGGTGTCAGCGTGGCGCGTGATCTCAAAGGCTCCGCTCGGAAGAAGCCTGCGCCATTCATCCTCGCTCTTAATGACTTTTGCGATTTTCACTTTGCCCAGCCGCTTGCCGTCATCGGAGAACTGGACAATGGTTACTTCGCCCGGCTCGCTCTTAGGCGCAGCGGCAACCGGATGCGGAATGGCCCAATGCACCAGCAACGCTCCGCCAACCGTAGCTCCCGCTGCCATCAGAAACTGGCGCCGTCCCGTGCTGATGCCTTCGTTTGCGCGCTTATCATCAGTTTCAAACATTGAATTCTCACCTCGATTGACGCGCCCATGCGGTCTTCGATCT
Source organism: Candidatus Sulfotelmatobacter sp. (assembly GCA_030041415.1). GTDB lineage: Bacteria > Acidobacteriota > Terriglobia > Terriglobales > Acidobacteriaceae > Sulfotelmatobacter. Next base: position 989 of record JASHNX010000101.1, on the reverse strand, counting down.
GATCGATTTACTTCGTGTACAGCTCGGGAAACTCCTTCTTCAAATTCGCCACTTTCGGGGCATCGTTATAGACGATGTAAGGGTTGTCTGGATGCAGCGTCGCATAATTCTGATGATAATTCTCGGCATTGTAAAAGGCGGTAAATGCGACAACCTGGGTCACAATGGGCCTGGAAAAAACTTTGCCTTGACCAAGTTGCGCGATATAAGCCTCGGCGATGTGCTTCTGCTCGTCCGTCGTATAAAAGATGACCGAGCGGTATTGCGTGCCTTCGTCTGGCCCCTGGCGATTAAGTTCTGTCGGATCGTGCGCGACAGAGAAAAAGATTCGCAGAAGGTCGCCGTAAGTCACCTGTGAGCCGTCGTAGAGCACCTCTACAGATTCGGCATGTCCGGTGGTTCCAGAACTCACTTCTTCGTAATCCGGATTCTTCACGGTGCCGCCCGAATATCCGGAGGTTACCTTGATCACGCCTTTCACGTGCTGAAACACTGCTTGAACTCCCCAGAAACAGCCGCCGGCAAAAAACGCGAGCTCTTTTCTGGGAGATGGCGCTTTGCTTTCGTCGACTGCCGGTGCGGGAACGTCGCGCGCGCTGCTGGCGCGACATGAAAAGACTGCTGAAAAAATGATCAGCACCAAAGCCACGATTCGCAGTGAAGCTTTCGGCATAAACCCCTCCCAGTCCAGCGAGGCATCCTGGAGCTAGTCATTAGAGTAACGAGATTGGTGGAAGTTTCGGAAGAGGGTTGTTGCCGGCCAGCGTGTCACGGTTCCAAACGAACCACGAATCGCCACACTATCCCCTTGACATTCGCCTTATATTCGCCAACAATGGCCGCATGGCGATCACACGCAGGCAACGCGAAGTCTATGACTTTATTTCCCGCTTTGTCTCGGAGAACGGATATTCCCCATCGTTCGAAGAGATCGGCAAAGGCCTTGACCTGAATTCACTGGCCACCGTGCACAAGCACATCACGAATCT
>JASHNX010000100.1 GCA_030041415.1 Candidatus Sulfotelmatobacter sp. | reverse complement strand
GCCACCTCTACGCCGCAGGTTCCGGGAATGACCATGAGTCCGGCGCCAGCTACACCGATTTTGTCTGGGCCATTTCCATTTCCCGGAGCCAGCGGCGCCGGCTCCGACATCTATCGCCTTGCTCCTGACGGTTCTCCCACGCGGCTCTGGTCTTCTCACGATGACATCGTCTACGCCCTCGCCTTCGATTCGCATGGCCGTCTGCTTGCCGGGACTGGAAATCGCGGGCACATCTTCGCCATCGATGGGCTGGACGATTTTTCGGACCTGTTGAAAGCGCCCGCCTCTCAGATTACCGCTTTCGCAAAAGCTCCCGGAGGCGGCCTGTACGCTGCCACCAGTAATTTGGGAAAGGTTTTCGTGCTTGGTCCTGAACCGGAAAATGATGGCGCCTATGAAAGCGATGTATTCGATGCCAAAATCTTCTCGAGATGGGGCCGAGCGGAATTTCGCGGCGCGGGCAAGGTCGATCTATACGCCCGCAGCGGCAATGTAGATAATCCGGACCGCAACTGGAGTCCCTGGAAAAAAATCGATCTCGCCTCCGATTCGGAAACTGGAGTTCCTGCGGCGCGCTACGTGCAATGGAAAGCAGTTCTTCATTCCGCGAACCTCGCTCCCCGCGTCGATAGCGTCGCTCTGAATTACTTGCCGAAGAATGTTGCTCCTGAAATCGATGACGTTACGGTTCAGCTTGGCGTGAAGTATCAGCCAATGCCGAAATCGAGTGGCAGCATTGTTGGAGACTTAGGAGCTCAGGCCGCTGCCCACTTCGACATTCCTCCTGCCAGTTCGCATGATCGCGACTCGATAGGAGTGAAATGGAGCGCTCACGACGACAATGACGACCAACTGATCTACTCGATCTTCTATCGCGGAGATGACGAAACTCGCTGGCTGTTGCTCAAAGACAATCTCTCCGACAAAGCCTATTCATTCGATGCCAGTTTGCTTCCCGATGGCGGCTACACTATCAAAGTCGTCGCCTCCGACGCCCCTTCGCATTCTCCCGGCGAAGCTTTGACCGCGTCACGCGAGAGCCGGCGCTTTGAAGTCGACACCACTACTCCGCGCATCGAAAATCTCGCCGCTTCTCTCGAGGGCAATCAGATTCACGTTTCTTTTCGCACAGTCGATAGCTTTTCCCCGATCAAGCGCGCCGAATATTCCATTGATGCCGAAGATTGGAAGTATGTGGACCCGATCGGCCAGATCTCCGACGCGAGAACAGAGAATTACGATTTCAAAGTTGCGCCTGAGGGCGGACAGGCTGGCTTGGCCGGATCGGAGCATGTGATCGTCGTGCGAGCGTATGACCGCTACGACAACATGGCTGCCGCCAAGACGATTATTCGGAAATAGCCGCCATGAGCAGGCGCTCGTCCCGCGCCTTCCACGCCGAGAGGTCGCGATGCAGCATTTCTTCCAGATCGTCGATTTCGTGCGCAAATTCTCTTTGAAGTTGCATGACCACCTCTTCCGTCACTTTTGGAAAGGGCGCTCCTCCGCCCAGCACCAGGTGGCGAAAGCGCGACCGCTTGAAGGCGCCGACTACCTGATCCATATGCCGGGCCTTCAACCAGTTCGCCACCATCGTCGCGGTGCGCGTGCGGTAGTAGCTGCGGGGCTGGGTCATGCGCATGGAATCGTGGACAAAGCCATATTGCCACTCCGCGAGAGAAAACCGCCGAATCCCCACAAAATGAGCGATCGCGTCCACGAAACCCTGCGGATCATCCCACAGGTCGTCGTAAATTCCGGCCATCACGTTCTCGGCTCCAAACGACCGCTGCCATAGCTTGAGCGTGCTGGCGTACCGCCCGGATTCCATCAGTTCCGGGTCTCGCTCAATCGCTTCGCCGAAGCTCCACGGAATCCATCCGTAGGCCCGCTTCACCCGGTATAGAGAGATGATCCGATCAACCGGATTGCGGAAGATGCACACAACCTTCGCTCGTGGCACCGTAAGCGCAATACGCTCACGCGCGGCGGCGGACGCAAAATAGGTCGGCGCAACTTCTCCTATGCTCTGTTCTCCATCCGGTCGCTCGTAGTGCGCAAGATACCACGTCAAACCGCGATGAAAGTGGGTATCGAAGAACCTGGTTTCCTTCGCATGACGGGGCAATAATGCGTGTGGCCGCAAGACTTCGTAGAGCCAGCTGCTTCCGGTTCGCGGCGGTCCCACTACAAAAAATGACGGCAGCCTTCTCTCGTCGATGGCTATCGACTCGGCAAGAAACTGATCCGCATGGGGGTCCACCGCCGGCGAAGCAGCTCCCGGGCACAGCGTTTGGCGAGTAACTTCCACTCTTCGGCAGAGATCGTTCATTTCACCTACCGCCAATTCAGTTTGGGCAACAGCTTTTACAGATTTGTGAACGAGAAACTATCCATTTGCAGAAGACGGAAGTGAACGCGTCTTTCGGCTGAGGGCTGGCGAAAATTGCAGCCGACAGCATACTGATCGCAGAATCTGATGAAGGTCCGGCGTTTCTGGTTGTCGCGTTTTTTGCAGAAATGTCAATCGGGACTGGTCCGCAACTTCTCCGCCGGAAATGCTGTAACAACGAAATACAACTGCCTCTCATTCCAAAACTCAGACAGATGCGCGGTTATAATTTCGACTTGGCTGAAATCGAACACTACGTCCCGATGGAATTTGAACTATTCACGGGATATCTCCGAGCAAAAAGACGCAAGGTTGATGCGTTGGCGCGGTATCCGAGCCGCGCACCGAATCACGAACGCGGCGAGGGACCTTACGATGAGGTTTGAACTCTTCATCGCAACCCGTTATTTGCGTGCAAAGAGACGCCAAGCTTTCATCGGCATCATCACCGGCATCTCGATTGCCGGAGTTGCAGCCGGCGTCGCTTCGCTCATCGTCGCGCTCGCGATTAACAACGGATTTCGCCAGGATTTGCAGGAGCGCCTTATTGGATCCACCTCGCACATCAGCCTGCTGCGGGTTGCAGACGATGGAATCAAGAACTGGCCTTCGCTCCTCGACAACCTTTCCAAACAACCGCACGTCCTTGCTGCCGCTCCTGCGATTTTCGAGCAGGTACTCATTTCCCGCGGCCCTCGCGCGAACGGCGCTGTTCTCAAGGGTATCGTTCCGCGGGACGAGCGCAGGATCGGCGATCTGCTAGGTACTATCAAAGAAGGGTCGGCGGCTGCGCTGGAAGAACCTGCAACGCGCGATCAAAACTCAACAAACAACGCCGCTCCGAATGGTCCCCCAACCGCATCCAGTTCCGATGAAAGCGACTCTCTCGATGATCTCGCCGATGTCCGCGCCCGCATCGCCGCAATGCCTCCGATCGTCATCGGCAAAGACATGGCCGACGCTCTGGGCGCAACTGTCGGTTCGGTCGTGCTCGTCACCAGCCCCCAGGG
>JASHNX010000099.1 GCA_030041415.1 Candidatus Sulfotelmatobacter sp. | reverse complement strand
TCGGTTCGGAATGACAAAGTGCAAGCATGAAACTTTCTCCACAATGGATTCGCGATTTCATCGATGCGCCGGTCGATAACCAGCGACTGGCCGAAGCGCTGACCGCTGTCGGCATCGCAGTGGAAGGAATCAGCGGATCGGGTACCGACACAGTCTTCGAAATGGAGATCGGCACAAATCGTCCCGATGCGATGAATCATTATGGAGTCGCGCGAGAAGCATCGGCGATTTATGACATTGGGCTCAAGCCGCTGTCCGCAATCAGCACCCTGCCCTCAGCTAAACGTTCCAGTCCGTTTCCGATTACGGTAGAAGAACCTACTCTATGTCCTCGTTTTTCCGCGCGTGTGGTTCGCGGAACCAAGATCAAGCCGTCTCCAGAAAAAATTGCCCATCGTCTGGAACTGCTCGATCAGCGGCCGATCTCGAACGCCGTCGATGCTACCAATTACGTTTTATGGGAGATGGGCAAGCCTACGCACGTATTCGATATGGATTTGCTCCAAGGTGGACAGCTCGTCATTCGTCATGCAAGAAAGGGAGAAAAGCTGAAAACTCTCGACGGAGTGGATCGTACCTTGAGTTCCGAAGATCTCGTCGTCGCCGATTCGAAGCGCCCTGTCGGACTTGCTGGAGTCATGGGCGGTTTCGACACGATGATTACCGACAAGACCAAGGATGTTTTGATCGAGTCTGCCTGGTGGGATCCGCTGACCGTACGGAAGACAGCGCGGCGGCATGGGATTCACTCAGATGCTTCGCACCGGTTCGAGCGAGGCGCGGATTTTAAGTCGACGATTCTCTCCTGCGATCTGGTCGCGGATTTGATCCTGGCTTCCGGGGGTGGCGAACTGGTGGGAGATGTCGTGGACATCGTATCCGAAGAACGGGATCAAGCTCCAGTCATGTTGAGGCTGGCTGAGGTCCATCGCATTCTCGGCGGGAATTTGAAAACAGTGGAAATTTTCCGCATTCTGAAGAAGCTTGGATTCGAATTGATTCCCGACGGACAGGCGGGAATCGAGTTTGAAGTTCACATTCCGAGCTGGCGACTCGATGTGGAACGAGAGATCGACCTCATCGAAGAGATTGCGCGTTTGCACGGATACGACAAGTTCGAAAATACTTTGCCGCCCTATACGGGGGCGGTGGTCGAGCTGCCGAACGCTCATACCGATTCAACTTTGCGGCAACGCGCGCTGGCGCTGGGATATAACGAGGCAGTCTCCCTGAGTTTCATTTCGCATGAAGATGCGGAGAAGTTTTCGGCAGCTTCGGTGCTTGAGCTTGAAAATCCGCTCAACGCCGAAGCCTCTGTGATGAGAACCACGATAGTTCCTGGAATGCTCGACATGCTGGCGTGGAACCTCAATCGTGACGCGGATGATGTCAGACTATTCGAGATGGGCCGCATATATGAGATGCAGAATGGAGAACGGGCTGAACCGGAGCGGTTGTGTCTGGCAGCTACCGCGAGTGCGGTAAAGACGTGGATTTCCATGGGCTCGATGCTCGACGTAAGTGGGAAAAATCCGAAATCATCGACTCCGGAATTGGGGGCGGAGGAGTTTCGTGCTTTCAAAGGCGACGTGGAAAATCTGCTGGGCGCGTTCAGTTACGATCGATTGACCTTCGATCGGGAAACTCCGGAATACTTTCATCAAGGGCGCTCGGCGCGGGCTGTGATGGATCGCGTGCCGGTGGCGCACTTTGGACAGATCGCGGACGCCGTGAAGGATTCGCGAAAATTGCGTCAGGATGTATATCTTGCCGAATTCGATTTGGGGGAACTGCACAGCCGGGGTCTGCGCAAGATTGTCTACAAACCGCTAGGAAAATATCCGGTAGTGGAACGAGATTTTTCTTTGATTTTCCCGGACGAAGTAACATTCGGAATGATGAAAAAAGCCGTGATGGCGCTCCGTGTCGCCGAATTGCGCGAATTTGAGCCAGTTGAAGTCTTTCGCGGCGGATCGGTTGAGCACGGGAAATATTCGATGCTGCTGCGGGTGCGGCTGCAATCGGACGGAGGAACGCTCAGAGATGAGCAGATTTCCGGGTGGTCGCAGCGGATTGTCGATGCACTGCAGAAGCTGGGTGGGATACAGCGGGCATAATGACGTCCAGATCAGGCATTTTCGCGCCTTCTGCGGCACTCGAACCAAGTCGCCACAGGAATTTTCCCTGTATTTCCCCCTCTCGTGATTAGATAGATTAACCATGAAATATTGCAGATTTCATCTGAATGGCCAGGCGCAGTACGGCTTTGTCGAGCCGGTTGCAGGACGTGAATCGATTGTGCGGATTCTCTTGACGCCTCCGGAAGAATCGGATGGCGATGTAGAAGGATTGCGCTCGAAGCGTATCGATCCGATTCCGCTCGAGGATGCGCAGTTGCTGGTTCCAGTGCGGCCTTCTAAGATCGTGTGCGTCGGCCGCAACTACCGCGAGCACGCGAAAGAGTTAGGCAACGAGGTTCCAACCGAGCCGGTGATTTTCCTGAAGCCTGATTCGTCGCTGCTGAACCCAGGCGGAACGGTAAAGCGTCCAAGCATTTCCGAGCGAGTGGATTATGAGGGAGAGTTGTGCATCGTCATCGGGAAAAAGTGCCGTCATATTCGCGAAGATGAAGACGTAAAGCCTTACATTTTGGGCTACACGTGCCTGAACGATGTCACCACGCGCGATCTGCAAAAAAAAGACGGACAATGGACGCGAGCGAAAAGCTTTGACACATTCTGCCCGGTGGGGCCAGTAGTGGCCGATGGAGTCGATCCGTGGGCGGGCGTGCGGGTGGAAACCCGGGTCAATGGTGAAGTCAAACAGTCCGCCACGACAAGAGATTTTTTGTTTCCAGTAGATCTGGTGATGCGGTATATCACCGCCGTGATGACTCTACTGCCCGGCGATTTGATCGCGACCGGAACACCTGAGGGTGTAGGCCCGGTGAAGGCGGGAGATGTGATGGAAGTAAGTGTGGAAGGAGTGGGGACGCTGCGGAATCCGGTAGTGGATGAGTAGAGATTGTCGATTGTGCGATTTCCAATTGCTGGTTGATGGTCCTCGAAAGGCTTGTTGTCGCCCTTTATTGCAACCGGAACCGTTCCCGCATCAGGCGCTGCAGGCGGGGTTTGTAGAGCAGGTCGTAGGCAAGTTCTTTGTCGGGGAACATGGCGAGGGCGGCTCGTTTGGCTCCCGCAACGAGTTCTGACGCTTCTTCAACAGTCAGGCTTGGATCCTGACTGATGACGGAACTGACCATGCTCATCATGATTTGCAGGCGGCGGAGCCGCCTGGCCTCGTCCTCTGAGTCTGCGGCTTGGTCCTGAGGAAGCACTGGTTTGCCCTGACGTTCGCCCGATTCTCCGATGGTCATGTCGCCCTTTTTTGCTGCTATCCCTGCCGCAATTTGATGATGCGGCCATGTGCACCGTTGTGCCCTATCCGATAATTCTGCGCTCAACATCTCAAAAAGCAAACGGCCCGAAGGTGTGGGGTTCGTGGCTGGCCTCGTGTTCAAATCACCGGCCCAATGTACAGAGTTCAATACGCCGGCTGTAACAGGAGGCGTAGAATCGCAAAGGCGCGACTTGTCGACAAAGCATTCTGCGAGGAGAGACTATGGCAGCACAGTCAGAAGCGAAGGAAACCCGGCCAAATCCAAATGAAAAGCTGGTCAAGGTATTTGAGACTGAAGAAGAATCGGAGGCTTTGGTGGTGAAAGGCCTTCTGGATTCGGCCGGAATAGATAGCGATCTGATGTCGGGGAGTCTCGTGCAAGACACGTTTCCCGGCTTGGGCGGAATGGTCATTCTGGTGCGGCAAGAAGATGCAGAAGAAGCCAGGCGCACCATTGCGGAATCGCGACAGTCTGGCGTTTCGAACGAAAGCTCTTCAGTCGATTCGGCTGGCGACGACGATTCTACTGCGGAGTTGCCAACTTTGGAGTAACGCCTCGGCCGTCCAGATAGAAAGTAACCGCGCCGTCGAGATCGGTCCGATAGACGTGCACTCCCGAGGCCTGAAGCCGGTCGAGGACACTGGCTTTGGGCAACCCGAAGGAATTTCGATATCCCACAGAAATAACCGCGTAGGCGGGGTGTACAGCCTCCAGAATTTCCGACGTAGTGGATGTGGCGCTGCCATGATGACCGACCTTTAGCAGATCCGCGTGTTCGGGATGCAGGCTGGCGGTGCGACGCTCGACGGCTTTTTCGGCATCGCCCTCCAGCAGAACCGACGTTTCACCGTAGCTGACGTGCAGCACCATGGAATCGTTGTTTTTGGGTTCGAGCCCCACAGGCCAACCCTGCGGCGGAAACAGAACATCGATCTTGGCTCCTCCGAGGTAGAATTCGTCTCCCTCCCAATGGCGGACAACTTTGATCCCGAGGGCGCGGGCTTCGGCGATCAGATTTTGCAGAGCGCGACTGGAAGGAAGCAATCCTATCCACAACTCCTTCGGATGAAAATCTTTGAGAATTGCAGGCATGCCTCCGATGTGGTCGGAGTGCCCGTGGGAAATTGCAACGGCATCGAGGCGTGAAATCCGCCGCGTCCAAAGGTACGGCGCCACAACGTCTTCGCCAAAGTCCAACTGCGAACCAGATCCCCACACCGGACCACCGGCGTCAATCAGCAAGGTACGCCCTTGCGGCGTGACGAGCAGGATGGAATCTCCTTCACCCACGTCAATGGAAGTGACTTCGAGAGCGCTCGGGTGAATCACTGGCGTTGGAGCGACGAATGCGAGAGTCAGCGATGCGCACAGCATTGCAAAGAGTCCAGCGATAGCGAGCAACCGATGTTTCCGGGCAGACAGCATGGCAAAGACTAAAGCCGCCGATGCCGCACCAATAGCGGGCGCCGATGGAGTTGCTACGCGGAGATCAGCCAGGCGCGTGCCGCCGAGTCCATGCACCGTCCCGGCTATCGCTTGCAGCGCGAAAGAAGTCAACAAGGCGGGAATCTTCGCCAGCGTTATGGAGCAGTATCCAAGGCAAACAGCCGCGACAGCCGCTGGCATCAGCACTTGCATCAGCGGTACGACCGCGACATTCGCGGGCATGCCGAGCGTAGTGACGCGGTGAAAATAGTAAGCCATTGGCAGAGCCAATCCCATCTGCATCACCGCTGAAACCGATAACAACTCGAACGCGGCGAGGCCGGAGAGCGTAATCGCTCGAACGAGACGCCCCGCAAACGCTTCGTTGAGAAATCGGCCCGCGCGTTCAGCTATCAGGTGCAGATCGAGCCGAAACTGGGCGATGCCAGGAAGCAAGTGCGCACCATAATCGGCTGAGTCCCAGTGAGTTAGCGCATGCCTGTAAAGTCGCGAGGAGCGTTCGACAAGCGGGACGCCAATTGCGGCAACAATAAGAACACAAAGAAACGTCATTTGAAAGCTGGCAGCAAAAAGCTGCCGGGGATCGAAAATCAACAGCCCCAGGGCGGCTGTGCCAAGCGCGTTCACCGCGGCCCGTCCACGGTACAGCAGTCGCGTCACCAGATAAATCGCGCACATCAACGTAGCTCGCCAGACCGGAGCGCCCACCTGCGTGATAAATGCGTAACCCACGCACGAAAGGATGGTGAGAATGGTGGCGAGCAGTTGCGAGACCCGCAACTGGCGCAGGGTCTCGAAAACAACAAAAGCCAATATCGTGAGATTCATGCCGGAGACAACCAGCAGGTGATAGGTCCCGGAACGTTGAAAATCGGCACGAGTGTCGCGGTCGAGGAACGCATCTTCGCCGATCAGCATGGCGTTAAGCAAAGCCGCTTGTTGTGGCGGCCATAGGGCACGCAATTTAGCGGTGATACTCGAGTGAACGCGGTCGCGCCACAATTCGAGATGGGTGCCGGCAAAGCCAGGCAAGATTTCCACATCCTCCGCCTTTGCAGAGGCCAGCGCGGCAATGCCATTTCCTGCGAGATAGCCCTCGTAATCGAAGGCGCCGGGGTTACGGAAGTTTCTTGGAATTTTGAGCTTTGCGGGAAACTGGATCCGTTCTCCATAATGAAAGGTGCGTGCGAAGGCCGCCATGGAAGCCGATGATTCGTTTGATTGCGGAAAATAAATGCCGAGACGCACTCCGGCGTCTATCGGAACGCGTAGTCCGTGCTCGCCAGTAATTTGTTCGGTTTGTATGTCGAGGATTTCATGAAGCTCATTTGCACTTTCCGTGCGCAACCTACCGCTGCGTGTGACGTGAGCTGTCAGGGTCACTTCCTGCATGTCGGCGAACTTGTCAAGGCTGCGGTCCCGAACTGGCGAAACACCACGTAGCTCAATGTGCAGAGCAGCGACAAAAACAAGTGTTCCGAGTGCGAACGCTTTAGCGAGCCACGCGAGTTTGCGAGTGAAGTGAAGAGCAGCAACGCCAGCCACAGCCACATTCGCGGCCCACAAAAGCGCCGGCCTGTGGAGCTGCACACCGGCAACGATTCCCACGGAATAGGCAATGGCAGCCCAAAACATGGGCTGGCGCACTGGCTTGAGCCGAAGCTGATCAAACATTTCCGGGGTTGGCGGACGGTTGCTGGTTTGGGCTGATTGCATGTCGAAAGGTGCTCAAGCTATTCGCATTGCGCCGTTTTCTGGATTGGAAAGCTGGTGAGCGGGCCATCACGCTTCTAGGACGATGCCGCGAGACGAAATACAGCTATCTCACCAGCTGTACAACGCTCTCGAAGTGGAACGTTTGCGGAAACATGTCCACTAGATGGACTTCATCAACTCGATAGTCTGCGGCCAGCAATGGCACAAGATCTCGGGCCAAAGTTGCCGGATCGCACGAAACATAGGTCAGGCACGGTGCGCCCGATTTTGCAATCAGGTGCACTGTGCGACCCCCCAGACCGCTTCGGGGCGGGTCCACCACTATCAGGTCGGGCGTATGAAGGTTTTGGGGGAGTTTGCCCTTCCCGACCCGCCCCGTTTCAAATTCGCCTCGCGACCTCGCGGGCCGCTCGTCCGCGTGCGCACGAGAAGTACGTGAATGTCCCTCCAGATACTGCTCAGCCGCGGAGCGAATCCCATCTCCGTTTGTAGGCAAATTGTAAGCAAGGTCGGCCGCAGCAGTCTGTGACGACTCGACCGAAATCACGTGACGGAAATTACGTGCCAAGGTTGTGGAAAATAATCCCACTCCTGCGTAGAGATCGAGGGATACGTCCCCAGACCGGCCGGAGGTAACGATGTCGATCAGTTCGTCCGTCAGAAATCGGTTCGTCTGAAAGAAAGATCCAGAGCTGACTCGAAATGAGGCGTATCGCGTCTGATAAACGAGTTGGGGTTCGCCGATGGAAATCAAGAGCTCACGCATGGTATTCGCATTTTGGCGAAACGCCACTGCGCCCACAATTTGGGGCATTGCCACGCAAAACTCTTCCATCCAAGCCCGCGCCGTGGCGCGCTTAAGATGCGGAGCACAGGACAATTCAACCAGCAGCTTGGTATCGTCAGCATTTGCAAAGAATTCGATTTCGCAAATGCCATCGGCTACTCTTGCAGCGCGCCCTGATTTCCAAAGCGCACTGATCGCCTGGTTGATAAGTGGAGAACTAATGGGGCATTCTTCGACCGGGAACAACTCGTGGGACGCCAATTTGAAATATCCAGCAGCAAACTCGGGACGGGCCTGGACCTGCAGGCGAGAACGATTGCGATAATGCCAGGGTACTGAAGGATGCGCTTTGATCTCGCATGGCAACTCGAGCTTTGCAATACGCTTGAGGCTTTCGCGCAGGATTTCCCTTTTTATCTCAATCTGATGCTCGTACGAAGCGTGCTGGTAATGGCAGCCTCCACATTGAGAAAAATAAGGACAAACGGGCGCCACACGGTGTAGAGAGGGCCCCACGATTTCGTTGACACGCGCCCGGGCATAACCTGGCTTATTTTCAACGAGCGATGCGTCGATTTTTTCTCCAGCGAGAACAAAGGGAACAAAAACGGCTTTGCCTCGGCTACGGCCGCTACTCTGGCCGGCATCGATCGGAAGGCGAGCCAGGCCATCGCCGCCGTAGATGAGTTTTTCAATGGTAAGAATCAAGAGCTGATTCTACGGCATGGAAATGCACGCGCTCTCATCCGGCACTGACCGTGTTAAACGGATCGTCCAGCCGCAGCGCCAGACGCCCACGCCCACTGGAAATTGAACCCTCCAAGTTGGCCGGTCACATCAACGACTTCCCCAATAAAAAATAGCCCAGAAACTCTGCGGCTTTCCATGGATTTCGCAGAAAGTTCATGTGTGTCAACCCCGCCAGCGGTTACTTCGGCTTTCTCATAGCCTTCAGTGCTGGCCGGAAAGATCTCCCACGCGTGGATCTGTGCTTCGAGTTCGCCCAGTGCCTGATTTGTCCAAGATGCCGGCAGGTGCAGATCAAGCCAGCGATCCGCCAGTCGCTGCGGCAGGAGCTTTCGCAACTGAGAGCGCAGAGCGCCTAAATTTCTGGGCAGCTTTGATTCGAGGAATGGCGCGACCGCATGTGCGCCTGGGGCCAGATCAATCCGAATCGGATGCGAAGTTTTTCCGGGCTCATTCCAATAGGAAGAAATCTGCAAAATCGCCGGACCGCTTACGCCACGATGCGTGAAGAGCATTTTTTCGCGAAATTGTTGTCCGTCCGAAGATGAAATCACCTCAGCGGAAACCCCGGCAAGATCGCAATACCGCGAGTGATCATCGCTGCTAAAAACGATAGGAACAAGCGCGGGCCACGGGTCACGAAGTGCGATTCCGAATTGGCGTGCGAGATCATACCCAAAAGAGGTCGCTCCGATTTTAGGAATTGACAATCCCCCGGTGGCTACTACTAGCGCCTGCGCGCGAAACTCGCCACGATGCGTGCTAACGATAAAGTCATTCGCCCGCTGCACGCCGGTTATCTGCATGTCTACATGAACCTCGACCCCTGCTTCATTGCATTCGTCTTCGAGTATGGCCAAAATGTCGCGCGCGGAACGATCGCAAAAAAGCTGCCCAAGCGTTTTCTCGTGATACGGGACACGATGCTTTTCGACCAACGCGATGAAATCCTCGGGTGTATATCGGGCGAGAGCCGACTTGGCGAAATGCGGATTCGAAGAGATGAAATTTCCCGGAGTGCAATGAAGGTTAGTGAAATTACAACGCCCACCGCCGGAAATCAGAATTTTCTTTCCCGGCTTCTCCGCTCGTTCTAGCACGCCGACGCGGCGCCCTCGCTTCCCGGCTTCAATCGCGCACATCAGGCCAGCAGCGCCGGCTCCGAGAACGAGAACATCGTACGACGAAGTGCCCATGCACGCATAGGATAAGGCACGCGCCCCAGTTGAGGTTCGGCAACCGCGAGTGCGACCAGAGATTCCCGCTTAAATGTAAAAGAGGCTCAAGCGGGGTAAGCCGTATTTCTCCAGTAGAAACTTGTGGATGTATTGTTTTTGCAGCTGATCGATTTGTACCGCCATCATCTTGCTGCGATAAGGCGCAAGCTCGCGATCGGACTGCGTTCGGACTGCGACCAGCTGTTCATCCGGCGTGGCGGCGAGAAGCGCAGCGAACATCTTTTCCTCGAGCATGGTCAAACGGCGTTCCAGATCTTCCAACCTCGGCAAAGCCTTTTTCGTGGCGATCTCCTCGGCAATCTTGCGCAACGTGGCGCCAGAGTCCCTCGCGACAACCTCAATGGAGAACCAGTTACCAGGTGGAACCTTGGCCGCCGCAAGAAGTTCAGCGTTTCGTAGCAGGTAGGCAACAACCCTCTCAGGTTCAAAGCCGTGCTGGACTGATCCGCCCGATTTCTCTCCGCTGGAAGTTCCGACGGCTGCTTCCTTCATGTCCTCGGCAGCAGTTAAGACTTCCTGCGAACAGTATGCGAGGCTATTTATCTTTTTTGACTTCGAAGGGCGTTTTTCGTAGCGGTCGAACGCTGCATCGATCCCCCGGAGGATGGCTTCCAGGGGAACGCCCGCGTCCTTCCACGTTTCAATGAGAGCCCAGTCAAGCGTCGTCAGCAGTAGTCCGCCGCCGCGACGGCGCAAGAATTGTTCTTCGATTTCCGTGAAGTAGTTAAAGTAATTTTCCACGGCTCGTTTAGCGGGTGGGGCGGGTAGCGGAGCCCTTCCGCACATTCGTTTCGCTTTTCGATTTCGCGGAGGCGAAGCTTGATGGTCCACTCGACAGGGGCTTCCGGCTTTGCGGCTCGCGCCGCGACTCTGCATTCCGCTCCCAGATGATGCGCAGCCCTTCAAGCGTAAGCAAGTCGTCGACCCTTTTGATGAATCGCGAGCCCTTGCCAATCAGCGGCGCGAGGCCGCCGGTAGCCAAAACTTGCGTCTTCTCGCCTAGCTCGCCAATCAAGAGTTCGAGAATGCCATCGACCAGCCCGAGATACCCGTAGTAAAGGCCAGATTGGAGACTGCCCACAGTGGTCGTGCCAATCAGGCGCGCCGGCTTGCGGATTTCGACGCGGGTCAGCCGCGCCGTGCGTTGAAATAGCGCGTCCGCCGAAATGCCAATGCCCGGGCAGATGACACCACCAAGATATTCTCCGTGCGCAGAAACGCAGTCGAACGTGGTTGCGGTTCCGAAATCGACGATGACGCAGGGACCGCCATACCTGTCGAAAGCGGCTACCGCATTGACGATGCGGTCGGCGCCCACCTCAGCCGGATTATCATATTGCACCGGCATCCCGGTTTTCACGCCCGGTTCGATGAACAGAGGCTTGGAGTTGAAGTAACGCTCGCAGACCTGGCGAAGAACCGGATCGAGCGGCGGCACAACCGAAGAAATCACGATGCCATGAATTTCCGAGGCTTCCAGGCTGGCCATGGAAAACAGGTTGCGAAAGAGAACACCGTATTCGTCCACCGTGCTGGCCTGCCGCGTGGTAACGCGCCAGTGGGCGACGAGCCGCTCGTAGCGCGAAACGGAATCGTTCCCGTCTCGATCCGAGCCGTCTTGCGTATGCTTGGCAAAAACTCCGAGCACTGTATTCGTATTGCCAACGTCAAGAACAAAAAGCATAAGAGATTCGATTGTGAAGCGTGAGTCCCGCACGTTGAGTCGAGATCCTAATGCCGAATTCCGATTGCCTACTCGACTTCCTCGCTTCGCACGGTTCCGCTGAAAACTGTTTGCAGCCCCTGTTGCGTTCGTACCAGCAAGAAACCACGCTCATCCAGGCCTTGGGTAATTCCTTCGATCGTAGAGCCGTTTTCTTGTATGCGAACCTGCTTGCCCAGAACCCACGTCGATCGCTCGGCGAAACGCTTCAGGATCGATTGCCGTGCGTTCTCTTCTTGAAGCAGGCAGCGATACTCAACGTTAAGCGATTTTAGCAAAGATGACGTAAGCTCCACGCGGGACCACTCTCGACCAGTGGCTAGCTGTAAAGAAGTCGCGTCGGGCAGATTCTCTGGGAAAATCGTCTGTTTGACATTGATCCCGGCACCCACAACAACATGGCGCACACGCGTTGCCTCGGCGTTCATTTCGGTGAGAATGCCGCAAACTTTCTTGCCCTCGATCAGCACGTCGTTCGGCCATTTTAGGTCCACGCTAAGTCCCGGCTCGTGCACCTTGATTGCGGTGTGCACGGCCAAACCGGCAGCCAGCGCCAGCACTAGCACCTCCGAAGGCGGCAACGCTGGCCGCAAAATCACCGAACAATAAATACCCACAGAACGCGCCGATTCCCACGAGTGGGATCCTCGGCCCCGGCCGGCAGTCTGTTCTTCGGCAAGAAATACGCTGCCTTCGGGCGCCCCATCCGCGGCGGCTGACATTGCTGCAGTGTTGGTTGAGCCGATCTTGTAAAAGTGATGGATGTGATCGGCAAAAATGGTTCCGCGCAAGGTGGGCGCGAGAATTTCAGGAAGTAAGAGATCGGGAATCGATTTGAGTTGGTAACCGGTGGCCGGATGACCAGCCACGTCAACGCCCAGGCTCCGCAACTGCTGGATGAGCCGCCACACTTCAGAACGATTGGAAGCAATCTCCAAAGCGATTTTCGTCCCGCTCACGACCACCGTAGCGTGCTCCATTAAGAGACTTATGATGCGACCCAAGCGAACGTCGTTCGTCGGGTGCGGGCGTTGCAGGGGATCCTCTTTCGCCGCGTGCGTCCGGGATTTGCTGCGGTCTGTGATGCGGAAATTATGCGCGAGCCAAGAGAAAAGAACAAATGTCGTTGCGCACGTTTAAGGGGCTGGGTCTTAGCGACTGCGAGGTGAATCGCCCATAAGATGGCCTATGCCGGTTGCACGCGCATGCTCATGTCGGCAGCTTGGGGTGAGTGTGTAAGCAATCCAACCGAGATAAAATCCACTCCGGTTTCGGCATAAGCACGGACGTTATCCAGCCGGATCCCGCCAGAACACTCTAAGGGAATATGCTTTTCAAACTTGGAGCATCGGTCGACCGCCAGGCAAACGTGCTCGACGCTCATATTGTCGAGCAAAATCGCTTCTGCTCCGCATCTCAACGCATCATCCAGTTCATTGAGCGTTCGCACTTCTACTTCGATCGTCTGGGAGCCGCGGCGGTTGCGCACGGCCCGGTCGAGCGCCGGTACGATTCCACCCGCAAGGGAAATGTGATTGTTCTTGATCAGCACGCCATCGGAAAGATCGAGCCGATGATTCAGGCCGCCGCCGCAACGCACCGCGTATTTGTCGATCATTCGCAGGCCGGGAGCAGTTTTGCGCGTATCCAGGATGCGAACTTTCGTGCCGAAAACAGCGTCGACGAATTTCCTGGTGAGGGTTGCGATGCCGCTCATGCGCTGCAGGAAATTGAGGATCACACGTTCACACGACAGGAGCACGCGCGCGTTGTGCCGAATCACGGCGACGGATTGTCCGTTGTGAAGACGCACGCCGTCGAAAATTTCGGGGTGCGTGGTGACTTCATAATGCGAGGTAACCGCCCCATCGAGCTCCGCATAGACATCGAGAATGCGGGCGATGATAGCAATGCCGGAAACGATGCAATCCTGCTTGGCCAGGATCGTCGCCGAGGCGCGTTGGTTGGCGTCAATGCAGGCGTAACTGGTGGCGTCGCGTGTTGCTCGATCCTCGAGCAGTGCGTTCTCGATGATGGCAGTGATGCGTCGTGAGTTGAAGTCCATCGTGGTGACGCAGTTTGCGTTAGCGGTTCATCATACGGACGCCATTTTATACGCAGCTTAATTCTTTGAGCTTGCCTTCAGTCTTTTCGCGCAGAATAGCCAACTCCAGCTGCTGCTTGCGCAGATTCTCAACCACACTCTGTGGCGCCTTGGCCAGAAACTGTTCGTTGCTGAGTTGCCTTTGCCCACTGGCGATGCCCTTCTCGAGCTTCTCCAATTCTTTTTTCAGTCGCTCGCATTCGGCGGTCAGATCGATTTTCGCCTCGTAAATGACATGCACATCAAAACGCGCCGTGCTTCGGCCCGCCCCCTTTCCTGCTGGCGTTTGATCGACGAAGACGATAGCTTCCACATTGGCAAGACGCTCGACTGCATTTCTGTTCTGCTCGATCACCGTACGAATGGCAGGCTCATGAACAAAAAGTTGGATGGGAACTTTTTCTTTTGGCTCGACTTTTAATTCTGCCCGCAGGTTGCGTACGCTGACGATCAAATCCTGCAGGATCGCCATTTCAGTTTCCGCGGCGAGATCAATCTGTTTTTGATCGGCTTGTGGATACCCCACCAGAGCGACTGATTTCTGGGGAGCTTTGCCTTCATAGATCGCCTGCCAGATTTCTTCGGTAATAAAAGGCATTACCGGGTGAAGCAGGCGTAAGGCTGCATCGAACAGGTAGACAAGATTGGCACAGGCCATAGCAGCCGTTGCCCTGTTTTCACTCGCCAACCTTGGCTTGATCAGTTCCAGGTACCAATCGCAGAATTCGCCCCAGAAAAAATCGTAAATACTGAGAGCGGCATGGTCGAATCGATAGTTGCTCAACGCGGAGTTGACAGCCAAAGTCGTGCCTCTGAACCGAGAGTGAATCCAACGGTCTTCGAGACTCTGTTCTGTGAACTGCACCTTGTCTGGAGTCAGCCCCGGCTCCACCCGCTCCACATTCATGAACATGAATCTGGCGGCGTTCCAGATTTTGTTGGCAAACGCGCGGTAGCCTTCCGTGCGGCTTTCGCTGAACGCGATGTCTGTGCCGGGAGCGGCCATAGCGGCCAGCGTGAAGCGCGTGGCGTCGGTGCCGAAGCGCCGGATGATATCGAGCGGATCGACGACGTTGCCTTTCGTTTTCGACATCTTTTGCCGGTCGGCGTCGCGCACAAGAGCGTGAATATAGACATGCCGAAAAGGAACGCTGTCGTCCTTTTTATCGCCCTCGCCGCTGGCTCGCTTGATGGCGGCGTCTTGCTTGTGCCCCTGCATGAAGTGGCAGCCGAACATGATCATGCGGGCCAGCCAGAAAAATAGAATGTCGAAGCCGGTGATCATCAGCATGTTCGGATAGAACACGTCGAGATCGCGCGTCTTCTCCGGCCATCCGAGCGTTGTGAACGGCAATAACCCCGACGAAAACCAGGTGTCAAGCACATCGGAAACTTGCTCGAGCTTCGAGCCGCCGCACTTGCCGCAGCGCGCTGGCGCTTCGCGCGCTACGATGACTTCTTTGCAGCCCTCACAAGACCACGCGGGAATACGATGGCCCCACCACAACTGGCGCGAGATGCACCAGTCGTAAATATTGGTCATCCAATTCAAATAAATCTGGCGGTAATTGTCGGGAACGATGGTGATCTCGCCGCCCTCGACTGCTTCCCTGGCGCGGTCAGCGAGCGGCTTGATCTTGATAAACCATTGCTCGGAAAGCCGCGGTTCGACCACCGTGCCGCAGCGGTCGCACTTGCCCAGCGCGAGCGTGTGATTTTTTTCACCCACCAGAAAGCCTTGTTCTTGCAGATCGGCGAGCACAAGCTTGCGCGCCTCGTAGCGGTCCAGATTCGCGTACGGACCCGCATTCTGGTTCATGCGTGCGTGTTCGTCCATCACGGCGATTTGAGGCAGGTTATGCCGTTTGCCGGCCGCGAAATCGTTTGGATCGTGCGCCGGTGTGACCTTGACCGCGCCGGTCCCGAACTCGGGCTGGGCGAGTTCATCCGTGATGATCGGAATCTCACGATTCATCAGTGGCAATAAAACTTTCTTTCCGTGGAGATGTTTGTAGCGCTCGTCTTTTTCGTTCACCGCCACGGCGGTATCGCCAAGCATCGTTTCGGGGCGTGTCGTCGCGACAGTAATGAACTCCTTCGTCCCAATTACCGGATACCGAATCTCCCACAGCTTCCCCGCAACTTCCTCGTGCTTGACTTCGAGATCGGAAATTGCCGTTTCGCAGCGCGGGCACCAGTTGACGATGTATTTGCCGCGATAGATAAGACCTTCTTCGTACAGGCGGACGAAAACTTCGCGCACGGCGCGCGAGAGGTTTTCGTCCATGGTGAAATATTCGCGGTCCCAATCGACGGATGCGCCGAGGCGCTTCATCTGGTCGGTAATCGCGCTTCCGTATTGCCGCTTCCACTCCCAGACGCGCTCGATAAACTTTTCCCGGCCAAGTTCGCGGCGCTTTTTGCCTTCCTTCGACAATTGGCGCTCAACCATCAGTTGCGTGGCGATGCCAGCGTGGTCGGTGCCCGGCAGCCACAGCGTGACAAAGCCGCGCATACGGTGCCAGCGCACCATAATGTCCATTTGGGTCTGCTCGAACATGTGACCCATGTGCAAGGAGCCGGTCACGTTCGGCGGAGGCAGAAGCAGAGTGAACACCGGCCGTGTTTCACCTGGTGGTGGTGTGGGCACTGAAAAGAGTTTTTCTCTCACCCAGAATTCAGCCCAGCGCGCCTCAATCGCTCCCGGTTCGTAAGATTTGGAAAGTTCTGGCATCGAGAGCAATCAGCACTCAGCAGTTAGCATTCAGGCGAGAAGGGCGCTCTCAATCCCCAAATCGTTGAATGCTGACGGCTGAATGCCCCGTGCTTCGATCTTACCGTTGCGGGAAAAGAAGGGTCAAACGCGCGTTGAGTGGCGATGCTGGTGCCGTACGGGGGGTCGGAGTTGCACGAGTTAGTGGTTCACTTCTTCTCGGCGATCTTCCGGGAAATCTCTTTCATGAGCTTTGGGCGAAGATCTGCCAGCACGCTGTCGACGATGCTGGCAACATCAGAAGCATTCTCGTGTTCTTGAGGGTTCGCCGGGGGCAAACTTTGTTCTGCGCCGGCCGCTGCGGCCGCAGCATTGGCTTCTGTTGACGGCGTGCTCGCATCGAACTCTTGCCGGTGATCCAGTTCCGGTTGGACAGCGTTACCGGTATCCCGAATCTGCCGCCAGCTCGCCCACGCGGCGGCCGTATTCTTAACTACCTCATGATCCATCGCGGGTGGCGCTTCGGACTGAGCTCTACTTGAGCGAAAGGCGTGATAGCCCAAGTCCACCGTCTCAGCAACCGCATCGCCTTCCGCTTCCGGCATTGACTCGGTGGAAGCAGGCACAGCCTCGGTTTCCGGAGCGGTATGCTCGGCCGCACTGGATTGTACATCCCTTACGGTTTGAGCCCCCGTTGTAACTTCATTTTGTGCTTCCGACTCAGCAGAGGGCGAAGCCGCAGGGTCTTGCACAAACGACGTATCGGCCGTCTCGGGCTGGTGCTCGAACGTGCTCGTCCGCTCAGCCAAATCGGTCGCCTGCTCAGCCGACGCGTTAGTGCCCACGACGGCTAATGGCGAATCAATGTGTGCGGTCGAAGAAGAAGACGTTTCGTCTGACGCTATGGAAAATGCGGGCGAGGCTTCGTGCGCCGGGGCCGATTCCTGAGCCGGCGTTGCTACCGCCACGTCGGCATTAGCTTCCGTAGAGGTCGACTGAAACCCTGCTGTGGCGCTCAACGATGCAGGCTCGACAGTATTTGCCTGCAAAGGTGCATTCGCCTTCTGCATCTCGTCGTCGAGTGAAAGCTCAGCCTCATTCCCATCGAGAGCCACTGCGACCGCCGTCCAGCGGGATGATCCGCCTGAATTTGTTACAGAGTCTGCCGTCGCAGCCATGGTAACGGGTACGTCCTGCCCACCGTTTGTTTCATGAGACCTGGCTTCGCGTGATTCAGAATCCGACGAACCTGCACCAGCTTTGTCTTCGCTCACAGGCCGGGCTTGCATGATGGGCGGAGCTGCGGCATCGAGATCAATTTCGCGCATCGGCGGTTCGAAGCCCACTGTTTCCGGAGCCGGTTCAGGAGCAGCCTGACCCGGGCCTTCAGCCGATCGCTCTTCCTCTTGAATCGCCGCCGTTGCCGCCTGTATTTGCGCTGCGGCAGCTGCGACAGCTCCGAGTTCCTCCTGCGTTACATCTCTTGGCAGTCCTAATGCGGAAACTGCCGATGGGGCCAAAGCAGCCGCATCGACCTTCTCGATTTCGCGTCCAGGCGACTCTTGCTTGCCCGTGAGCTCCTGTTCGTACGCTTTTTCCTCGGCTCTCTCTGCCGGAGTTTCCACAACGGTGCGGAGGTCGCGGTTCACAGGGTTGTAAGTGGCAGCTTGTTCCTCTACTTTTTCCGCCTGTTGTTCCGCTTCTGTCTTCTCGTGCGGAAAACTGATGCGGTTCTTCCAGCCGTTGTCTTCGCCCCGTCCCCGCCCCGATTCTTCTACGGCAGCGATGGCCCGGGCGAAGCGACCGGGACGGGAAGGCTCGGGCCGCGGCACAACTTTATCTTCCAGCTTCGACAGCGCGCTCAACAACTCGCTGGCTTCAAATGGCTTGACGATGAAGGCTTCGGCCCGCACCCGCTGGGCCTCTTCTGGCTTGAATGGCTCCAACTTGCCCACGGTCAGCAATACGGGAATTCGCGCGGTATCGTGCGATTCTTTCAAGCGCTGGCAGACTTCGAGCCCGCTGTAGCCCGGCATGTAAACATCGAGCACCACGAGATCGGGCTTGATTTCGCCGACCTTCTTCAGCGCTGCGGAGCCGTTGTTGACGGCGATGACTTCGTAGCCCGCATCGGCGAGGATTTTGCGCCCCATGTTCTGGGCGGTCACGCTGTCGTCGGCGAGCAATATCTTCCGAGCCAAGGAATTCCTCTTTATTGAGGGGAGATACCGCGAAGGTAACCTGCCGAAGAACGTAAGTCAATGATCCAAGGGTAGGTAACAGGTTACCGCCGTTCAGCACCTAGTGGGTGAAGGCGGACAGAAGCAGGTCCATCCGCGAGGCGATTAACCATCGACACTACAAATAAGCGCAGACGCGGCCGTCAATAGCCGGAAAACCTGACGTCCTAAAGGATAAAAATCTTCCTAATTCCCTTCTTTTTCTTCTTCTTGCTGCTGGAGATATCCTTGTCGCTGGCAAAAGCAGAGTTCGAGCTTGAACTCGTCGCGGCCTGCCCTCCAGGAGAGGAAGAAGCCTGCTGCTGAATTTCGTTGATCTGTACCGGCGGTGGAACAACGGGCTCTGCCTGCGCGCTTTGAGTAGAGACGTCGGGTTGTAATGCGTTTGGATCGGCTGATGAGGGTGGCACCGCCGCAGCCGTCGCGGCACCTGTGGGCTGCAGCTCGTTTGGATCAGCAGAGGTTGTCGGCTGAGCGAATGGATTCGTATTGGCGGCGGGAGCTGGCTGATCGGATCTCGGAGCCGGTTCGTTAGCACCGGGAGTGTCAGTCTTCGCCGATTCTAGAGTTAAAGTCTTTTCCCCTTTGCCGTTGTTGGCCGAAAGCCCCAACGCTTCCCGCATGCTCTCGGCGGCTAGTTGATTGGCGGAAACCGGTGTGGGATCAACCAAGGTCGGCTCTCCCACCTTAGCGGCTTGAGAAACGTCTGGTCCTTTTTTGACAGCTGAAATCAGGCGATCGACCGTTCCGGCGTCGCGGCGGCTTTCTTCTTCGGCCTTATTTTGGGCCACAGCTGCTCTGGTTGGGCGCGGAATCGGCTGATGCAAAGCCGCCAGGCGCTTCTTTGCGTCTGGCTCGCGATCCATAAGCGGATACCTGGTAATGATCTGCGAATACGCCACACTAGCGTCCTTGGTGAGCACATCGATCATGCTGGCTTTGGCGGCTTCCACAACGCAGCCGCGCGGCTCGTTCGGGCCGGTGCAGGTAGGACGCGCGCGCACCTGAGCGATCTGGCCTTCATAATCCTGCCCGAGCAGGTAAAGAGCCTCGTCGGCCTTGCTGTAGAGCGGATACTTGTCGATCAGAGATTTGAAGCGCGCAATCGATGCCGGATACGACATGCGCAGGTAATAGAACTTAGCGATGTCGAACTCGCGTTCGGCCAGAACCTCCTGCACCTCAAGCAGGCGCAATTTGCCTTCATTTACCAGTTTGGTATTGTCCGGATACTGCATGATCAGATTGCGGTATTCCTCTTCCGCACGCTGGGCATGGGTGTAATCGCGATCCGCTTTCTCCATCTGCTCGTACTGGATGTTCGCAATCTTGAGCTGGGCTTCTGCGGCCTCGGGCATATTCGGGAAGAAAGTCTCGAAGTCGCGATACTCCTGCTCCGCCTGCGCCAGCGATGCAGTTCCCCCTTCCGCGTACCAGGAATCGCCCACCGCTAATTTTGCCCGGGCAAGATATTCGGAGTCGGGATAGGTGTTGATTAAGGTCTGCAACGTCATACGGGCAACATCGAAGCGATTGTGCCGCATCGCGTCCATGGCCTTGTCGAACAAAACCTTATCCGGCTGCTTGGAGCCGACGTTGGCAAGCGGGTTGACCGACTTCTTGTTCGTGCACGCCGTGGAAAGAATCAGCAGCGTGGCCAGGATCGTAATCAATGCACTTCGACGCAGCATCGGGACCTCGAATGAAGATTGGCGTGCCAAACTGCCGACCTACAACCGGCGATTGCTATTGAAAGGCTCTCAGTGACCCTGCCCGGCCCCTCGGACGCCACAGCCTTTAGAAGTCGGCAATCGAGAGCCCGGCCTAAACCTTTACCATGGCGGCCTCGGTCGCTGCCTTGAGCAAACCTTCCGCATTCCTTCTTGGATCACCCGCCCCGAACACAGCGTTGCCCGCGACCAGAATTTCCGCGCCTGCTCGGACGACATCGCCCACCGTATCGAGCGCTACTCCACCATCGACCTCAATTCTATAGTTTAGCGCACGCTGGCTGCGAATTTGGGCTAACTGCCTTATTTTGTGCACCGCGCCCGGAATGAACTTCTGTCCGCCAAACCCGGGATTCACCGACATTACCAGCACATAGTCCACAATGTCGAGCACTTCAGAAAGGGTATCGACCGGCGTCGCCGGGTTGATCACGACGCCCGCCTGGCAATCATGGCTCTTGACCAGGTGCAGGCTGCGGTTCAGATGCCTGGACGCCTCCTGATGTACCGAAATCCAATCCGCGCCCGCTTCGGCGAATACGGGAATAAATTCGTCTGGGTTCTCGATCATCAGATGGCAATCCAGCGGCAATTCCGTGATCTTGCGCAGCGACCGCACGACTGGTGGACCAATCGTAAGATTTGGCACAAAATGGCCATCCATGATATCGACATGGATCACACTCGCCCCGCCCTCGGATGCGGCGCGGACCTGCTCGCCCAAACGGGCGAAATCGGCGGAAAGGATCGATGGTGCCAGTTCAATCAAAATGGGCTCTCAGAACTGCTCTAGCAAGCTGGCTGGCCGCGGGAAACGACTGCAGAAATTCTACCACTCGAACTACGGTATCAGTGCGAAGCCTCGGGAACCCTTAGATCAGTTCTGTGCCGCTGCCCCGCTTGGCTTTGCGGGAGTCGTACTATTCTTAAGGTCTTCCATCATCCGCTGCTTCGAGTCTTCGATGTACTTGTTTAGGGTCGGCCGCATCGCCTGCATGCCCTCTTGCATCACATCCGGCAGCTCACGCAGCACTTTCTGCCCAACCGGCGAGGAGTAGAACGCGTTCATTGCCTCGATATCGCCGTGGGTGAAATGTTTCTGATAAGGCGGAATCATCGACTCCTCCATCTCATCCATAGGCATATTCGTCATTAGATCATCGATCCACTTTCTCATGCGCGCGTCGAAATTCGCTGGGAGACCTTTTTGTTTCGATAGTTCATCGTGTATGGACTGCTGCATGGATGCTGACATTACCTCCATCATCCTGTGCATCATGCATTGGTGTGCATGGTCTGAAAGTAGAGGATTACGTCATCCTTCGTGGCGGGATCGCTGTCAGCCGTCTGCGCGAAACACGCAGAGGAAACAGCTAGCCAGACCGTGGCGACCAGAAAAGCTTTCATACCGAGCCTCCAGATTGGCTAAAAGGCTAACCTGAATCGGGCAATGGAGCAATTGGAATCTGCGGTAGCTACTGCAGGTTCGCGAACTCCACTTTGGCCTGTTTGAGCACAGGAATATCGGGATCGGCATTCTTCCACAGCGTCAGGAACTCCTGATATGCTGCCCGCGCCTTTGCCTTGTCGCCCATCCGCGCGTAGGCCCGGCCGAGTTGGAGGCGCGCCAGCGCGCTGGTGGTGCAGTTCCAAACGACACCCGGATGGTCGATAATTTTCTGGAACTCCTGGGCAGCGCCTTCCTGCCCTGCCGCAAGATAGGCCTCGCCGCGAAGATAGATGGAATACAGGCAGGAGTTGATCTCGTTGGCAGTCATCGAGCCGTACTCCAGACTGGAGGTGTTTTGCAGCTGCGCGAGTGCGCCCTGGAAGTCTTTAGCCGTCAGCGCAACCTGAGCACGAATTGTGGGAAGCCAATAGGACTGAGCCACCGTGCTCTGCGGATATCGTTTGTTTACGTCATCCATCAGCTTCTGCGCTTCTGAGGAGTCTCCCTCCCGCGCAAGAACCAAAGCGGCCAACTCCTCGGCATTG
Source organism: Candidatus Sulfotelmatobacter sp. (assembly GCA_030041415.1). Taxonomy (GTDB): domain Bacteria; phylum Acidobacteriota; class Terriglobia; order Terriglobales; family Acidobacteriaceae; genus Sulfotelmatobacter. Next base: position 9,911 of record JASHNX010000099.1, on the reverse strand, counting down.
GCACTTTCGCGGTCGAGAGCGACCCCGGCTGAGGCCTCCTTTTTGGCTTCCTCCGGATTTCGGAACAGGCTTTCACGCCAAGCGCCATCGAGCTGCCAAAGCGCCGCCGCTTCCTTATTGTCGGCGCGCAGGGCGCCCTCGACGGCACGGCGCGTCATCTCCCGCGCTTTAGCCAAATGCCCGGCATCGGCCTCGCTGTCTGCTTCCAATCCCACCACTTCGTGTTGCAATTCCGGACGGCCCTCAAACCAGGCTGTCTGGGCAGCCATGTCTTTTACGTTTCCTTGAGCGAAATCCAGGCCGTACATTTCCACGTGCAGCGTATCGTCATCGAGTTTGTGGGCGACAATTTGTTCATAGTCCTGTCGCGCCTCGTCGAACCGACCGAGGGAGATCAAACAAGAAATCAGGTTTTCCGCGGTAATCACATTTTCCGGATTCAAGCGATCGCTTTGCCGGCTCTGCTCAATCGACAGATCACACTTGCCCTCTGTCGCGTAAAGCGACCCCAGATTGGTATAGGCAATGTCGTCTCGCGGATAATTTTCCTCCCACTCCCGGAAGGTCTCGATCGCTTTATCCATCTCTCCCGTTGCCGCCATGTAGTACATCGAGGTAATGTGCAGTTTCTCCCGTTCGCTGGCGCGGTCGCGCAATGCAAAGGCTTTGCGCAAGTACTCCTCGCCCCGTGTTAACTGGCCGAGGTTGTCATACATGATGCCCACGCCCTCGATGGCGGAGGCGAAATTGGGATCGAGATCAATCGCTCGCTGAGAGAAGGGCAGCGCGGCCTCCGAACCTTTTTCCTGGAGGGTTCGTCGGCCAATGCTGTATGCCTTCAGAGCCTCCAGCGAGGGGGTGGTCTCCTCCGCCAGCGGAGCTTCGAATCTTTGCACCGAAACCAGCGATTCTCCCAACTGCGTCCGGAGCTTCCCTGCGGCATCACCCAGAGCATCGAGAACTTTTTCTTTCCCAGAAGCGGTTGCCTGTTCCTGCGCAAGAATGTCTCCGGTAAGACAATTGACTGCCTTCAATCCAATCACGTATTCACTGCCAAGATTGGCAATGGAGCCGACAATATAGGCTTTGCTGTCAGCCCGCTGGCAGAGTTCGCGGGCAACATCCGGAGTAAGGGACGTATTAACCGGCCGCGTCATCAATTTGAGCGTAGTCGCTACTTTGTCGTCGGAGAGCACGTTGAGGAAGGGCGATTGCTGGAGCGAAACGCTGAGCGCCTGTTTGAGCGCGTCGTCAAAAACTGGATCGCCCGTGGAATTGGCGAAGTCGCCGATCACGATCGTATCTTTTTCGGTGAGCTTCGGCGCGGCACGATGCATGTATAAAAAGGCCGCCACAGCAATCACCGCTACAACAACCGGCAGCAGAACGACCCACAGAAGCTTCGAGTGAGCTGCTCCGGCCTGGATTGCGGAACCGGAGCCCGCTGCCAACGCCACTTCTTTCCCGCTGGACTCTCTCTTCGCCGCTTGCGAGCCGGTGTCCTTGGCGACGGTTTCGCCTTCCGCGGACACTGCCGGCGTGCCGCTCGACTCTACTTCTCGTTTCAGCCGCTTCAAATCGGCTCGCAGATCCGACGCATGCTGGTAACGCAGGTCGCGGTCCTTCTCTAGCGCCTTGTTGATAATGCGTTCGAGCTCAGCGGGCAGATCGGGATTCAGCCGCACGGGAGCCACCGGCGCTTTATGAAGGATCGATTCAAACAGCACAGCGGTCGTATCTCCGCGAAAGGGCAGCGTACCCGTTGCCATCTCATACAGCACCGCACCAAATGAAAAAAGATCGGTTCGCGAGTCGAGCGTTTTGCCGCGGGCCTGCTCCGGCGACATGTAAGCCACCGTTCCGACCGTTGATCCTGCATCGGTGAGTTGATCCACGCCGCTGGTAGTCTGAGTGGCATCGCCCGGGATCGCAGCTACCTTCGCCAGCCCGAAGTCGAGAATCTTCCCATGGCCCCGACTGGTCACAAAAATATTGGCCGGCTTGATATCGCGGTGAACAATCCCTTTCGCGTGGGCGGCATCGAGCGCATCGGTTACATCAATCGAAACCCGAAGAAGAGTTTCGAGTTCCATCGGCTTGTTATGAATGGCGTGCTTCAGGGTCAGACCATCGAGAAACTCCATCACAATATAGGCGCGGCCGTCGACCTCGCCGATGTCATAGATCGTGCAGATGTTGGGATGGTTCAACGCCGATGCAGCCTGCGCCTCGCGCTGAAAGCGGCTCAGCGCCTGCGGATCGCGAGCCACGCTTTCGGGAAGAAACTTCAGCGCAACAAACCGGCGCAGCCGCGTATCTTCCGCTTTGAACACCACTCCCATGCCACCGCCGCCAAGTTTTTCCAGGATACGATAGTGAGAGACGGTTTCGCCGATCATGATGGATTAAGCTGGGCGGCGCGATTGGGCTCCGACAAAAGAAATTGGAGCGCTGGCATGCCGGCGAAAGTGGCGCCTGTTCCGCAACGCGCACCCATGTTAGATGCCTGCGGCGGCAGAGTCAATTTTCGATGACCAACTACTGGCGTGAGAGCTATCGCCTAGATGCGGCCTGCCCGCGTGTTACTCTCGTCCTTCATGTCTGGAGCGCCTCAATTCGCTACCGCTGGGTACGGGCTCGCAGCCGTCGCGGCCTGGGGAACCAGCGATTTTCTCGGTGGATATGCGACACGCCGAGCTAATGCATTTCTGTTTACCGCAGTTTTCAACCTGGGCGGGCTGGTCCTGGTCAGCACAATAGCAGGGATTGGTCACGCCTCCTTTCTTTCTGCGCGCAGCGCCGCTTGGGTCTTGGCTGGCGGCATTTTAGGGAGCGCCGGCGTGTCGGTTTTCTTTCGCGCGCTCGCCACGGGCAAAATGGGCATCGTTGCGCCCGTAGCGGCAGTTCTGAGCGCCGCAATTCCAGCCATTATCGCCATATTTACCGAAGGCTTTCCGGGAAGAATTCCGGTTATCGGCTTCTTTCTTGCGGCAATCGGCTTGTGGCTGATCACTCGCACCGACAGTGGCAGCGCTCCTGAGAATCTCGGTCTAGCAATCATCGCTGGAGTCGGTTTCTCCGGCTTCTATCTTTGCGTTCGCGAAGCGGGCAGCGGCTCAGCCTTCTGGTTCGCCACGCTTACGAGAATCGGCGGCCTCGTGGTAACCGGCTTGATTGTTACGCTGCAGAGGAGTTTTCGCGACATCACCTCCACCGGCGTGCGATTAGCAGTGATCGCCGGCTGTATCGATTCGTTCGGCACCATTTTTTTTGTTCACGCCAGCCAGAGCGGGCGTCTCGACGAGGCGGTCGTTATTTCATCACTTTATCCGGCGGTCACCGTTTTGCTCGCGCGAATCGTTTTGAAAGAGCATTTCACGCGCTGGAGATTTGTCGGATTGTTGGCCGCCTTGGCCGCGGTTCCGATGATTGCGGCGGGATAGAGGAAACGCGGTTTATCCACTAGAATGCGAAATCAGTCATGGCTCTGGTCGACGTTCGCAGTCTGACGAAGATCTACTCTCAGGGCGAGTCTGCGCTTGGCGGCAAGGTCAGAGGCGGACACGAAATCCGCGCCGTTGATGATGTCTCGCTCGACATCCGCGCAGGCGAGACGCTTGGCCTCATTGGCGAGTCGGGGTCAGGCAAGAGCACGCTGGGACGATTGATCCTCCGATTGATCGATCCGACGAGCGGCAGCATCCACTTTGAAGGCCGTGACGTTCTGGCCGCGACCCGTGGCGAGATGCGACGCCTGCGTCGCGACATGCAGATTATCTTTCAAGACCCTTTTGCCTCGCTCGATCCCCGGTATCGCGTCGAAGACATCATCGCTGAACCGCTGATCATCCATGGAACTGATCGCGGCGAAAGTCGCAGCTCTTTCAATGGCGGGAAAAACCGAGACATCCGAGACCGCGTCACCGAACTTCTCCGTGCCGTTGGCCTCGACGAATCGGCGCTTCGCCGTTACCCACACGAGTTCAGCGGAGGCCAGCGCCAGCGTATCGGCATAGCCCGCGCCCTTGCTCTGCGGCCAAAATTCATCGTCGCAGATGAACCGGTTTCCGCGCTCGACGTGAGCGTCGGGGCGCAAATCGTTAACCTGCTCGCGCAACTCCAGCGAGAGTTCGGCCTGACTTATCTCTTCATTTCGCACTCTATGCCGGTGGTGCGTTATCTTTCGACCCGCATCGCGGTGATGTATCGCGGAAAAATCGTCGAGATGGGATCAACGGAACAAATCACCGAACGACCGCAACACCCTTATACGCGGAGCCTGCTCGAAGCCACGCCGGAAGTGGAAGCATGATCGCGGGACCCGCATCCCTCTCGTTGATCCATGCCATACTTTCTAAGTGCCCTACACTCGCACGCGCGACTCGCTCGAACTGGTGCTCGGATATGCGCTGATCATTGGCATCATCTGGTCGCCCGATGCGGTGCAGGCGATCCTCTCGCCGTTCGCGCTCGCCTCAACCTTGACGGTCGTGCTGATCCGCCATCCGAGCCGTGACGATCTTGGCTTCGGCACGCGAGGCTTTGTGGGGTCGCTTTGGATTTTGGCGGCTGCGGCTGTCCTGACCCTGGTGAGCGTCTTTATCGCCGCGCAAATTGGCACGCTGCATCCACTTTATAAGGCCTCTTTCGGACATGTCGCCGGATATGTTCTCTGGACCGTTTATCAGCAATTTCTGCTGCAGGACTATTTCATGGAGCGGTTGTCGAGGATTGGCTTGAGCAGTGGCAGTGCCGTGATGCTGGCCGGAGTTCTGTTCGCAACCGCGCATCTGCCGAATCTGGTGCTCACCGCTGCCACGCTCGTGTGGGGAATTGTTTCCTGCTTGCTTTTCCGCCGCTATCACAATATCTGGATGCTGGGCCTCGCTCAGGGATTGCTCGGGCTTTGCTTTGCCGTCTGCGTGCCCGACGCACTGCACCATCATTTGCGTGTTGGGTTGGGATATTTGAGGTATCATGCGACGCAGCCGTCTCGCTGAAGCTGCTGGGTGTCTTACTCGCAGTCATCTGTCCCGTACAATGCAAGTTTAGAACCACAGCCCCCACAACCAATCCACGCTGGCGTGCGTGATGGTTGAAGCCGGTATCCGGCGATTTTCGCGCCAGGCACGGCCGTAGAAAATTCCAGCAATCGTCGCCAGCAAAACATAGGGCCAGTTGAAGCGCGGCATGGCCGGGCTGAGCCGCTTGTTGAAGTGCGATAGACCGAAGAGGATCGACGCGATCGCGAGTGCGGCTCGCCGTCCCACGCGGCGCTCCAGCAGGTTCTGCACCCAGCCACGAAAAAAAAGCTCTTCCGGTACGGCAGTGAACAGAAATATCAACAACCAACGCAGAGCCGCCGCGCCGAGCCCCGGCAGGTTCTTATGCGGATGAATGAATCCGAGCGCAATGCCGATCCCGATAACGATCGGGGCGAAGAAAACCAGCTCGCGCAGTCCGGTCTTCCAGTCGCTCCAACGCAGATCAAAATCAAAACCAACGCCTTTCAATTGCCGTACTGCGAGAAAGCCATATAGCCCAGCATCCACCAGAAATAATTCGTTCAGCGCGCGCAATCCACTCGGCCACGCGCTTTCAAACCATCGCAAATCGACGGCGAGGCCTAGCACAAGCAGGATGAACGCATCGCGCCAGTTACCTCGTTGCTCAGGATCTGCCGTCGCGGCCCGACTGAGCAGCCAGGCCGTTGCAACCGGCAACACGAAATAAAGCGCGCACCATGTCCATTCGAACTGATGCGCGGGAATCGCGACCAGCAAATACGGCGTTACGAAGATCGCCGGAAAACCAATTCGCAGTATTTCAGGCCAACGCTGAACGAAGCGGGCACTCCATTCCCTCGCAAAACCGAATGCCGCTGCGACTGCCAATTCGAAGGCAAAAGCTGCAGCCGGCACAGGCGTCACATTCTGCATAATCGATGTTAACCTGCGCCCGCTTGTCTCATCATCCAACTCGGGGCTAGAATTCTTTGCCAGCTATCCGCAGGAGGTATCGTATGGCGGCTGCTCCACTCCCCCCTGTCATCGTTCCAGCGCCTGAACCTGCAGCGCTCTCCGAGGGTGCGCGCATCCTCAACACTTTTGTCGCACCCACGAAAACCTTCACCGACCTGCGACGTAGCGCCGCATGGTGGGGTCCGTTTCTGCTGCTCGTAATCGTTGGGTTCGTCTTCAGCTACGGTGTGAGCCAGAAAATCGGCTTTGCGAAGGCCGGTGAGAACATCCTGCAGACCCGCCCGAAGCAGTGGGACCGAATTCAAAACATGCAGCCGGACGATCGTGAAAAAGTCATGCAGCGCGTCGAGAATCAGACCAGGATCACCAGCTACGCGTTCCCCGCGATCAATCTCATCCTGTTGCTCATCGTCGCCGGCGTGCTGCTCGCCACTTTCAAGTTCGCAGCTAACGCGAAAGTTTCGTTCAAGATTGCATTCGCCATTGTGATCTACGCCACCTTGCCCGGGGCATTGAAGTATCTGATTGCCATGCTTACGCTCTTCGCCGGAGTCAGCCCGGATACATTTAACATCCAAAATCCCGTGGCAACGAATCTCGGCATTTTCTTCAATCCCAGTGACAATCCACTGCTTTACTCGGCCGGTTCGATGGTCGACATCTTCATGATCTGGACGCTGATACTTACTGCAATCGGCTTTACCTGCGTCAGCAATGTAAAGCGAGGAGCGGCACTATCAATTGTTTTCGGATGGTACATCGCATTTATGGTTCTGGTTGTCGGACTGACCAGTTTGGCGTCGTAGGTTTTGCCGCCCGACTTCGCTTTCGACGCCCTGCAACTCAAGTGAGTAAGTTAACCAGAGAATTAGAGGAGATCAAAAATGACACGCATTCTTGCTTCGTTTCTTGCGGTCGTTGTTGCTGTTTCGATATGCATGAAGGCGCAGTCCTCCATGTCGTCCGCGCCCGCTAACAGCGCGCAGAGCGCAGAGCCTGTGAAAGATCCGGTGGCGGCAGGTTTGCGCACGCTGCTGTCGCGCTCGCAAACGAACACCCTGGGCGCAATCAGCGCCATGCCCGCCGACAAGTTCGACTATAAGCCAACCCCCGAACAGGTGACGTTTGCGCACTTAGTCGTCCACATTATTGGCTTCAATAATTCCTTCTGCGCTAAGGCTGCCGACGTGCCGGCTCCGAAAGTGGAAGAGGCCAAAGAGACCGACGGCAAAGATAAGCTCTTGGCCGCGGCCACGGCCTCTTTTGACTTTTGCAATCAAGCACTGGAGAAGATGGACGACTCCAAGCTCGGAGATAGCATCGACCTTTTTGGGGGCCATCAGGGGTCGCGGGCCATGGCTGCGCTGATTCTGTCGGGTGGATGGTCCGATCACTACTCGACCGCGGCTATGTATCTACGGCTGAACGGAATTCTGCCGCCTAGTGCGCAGAAAAAACATTAGCCCTGGCGAGAGATCACAAGGTTACTTAATCTGCATAAGCTCGCTTGCAGAGTCGTGAGCTGCAACCGCTGGCGCCGCATGCTGCGGCCGTCGCCACGAATCGAAGATCGAGACTTGGTGCACGCACGAAACCGTGCAGTGTGGCGCGCAGCCTTTCTCAGTTAGATATTCGCGGCGCAGGTCGTCGCGGGTGTATGTGGCGAGCGGGACGCCGGGGTAGCCCCGCTGCTGCGAACAATAGTGCACCAACCCGTCTTCGCAAATGTAGAGATACCGCGCCCCAGCACGGCAGCGCCATTCATTGGGCTTGCCTTGAGCGATGTTGTCCTGAAATGCGTTGATGCGGGTGAAGCTGCGCTTCTCCATCGACTTCATCTCATGATAAATCCAGCGTTCTTCTTCACCGAGCGGCTGCAGTTGCCCGCTGCCATCGTGAATGATCCCGATGGTCGAGCTAAAGCCCAGCTCGATTGCGCGCTTGCCGATTGTGAGCGCGTCCTCGGGATGCGCTATACCACTGCCTACGACCGAATTGATGTTCACATGAAAATCGGCGTGCTCGGCCAGATTCTGCAGCTTCTTATCGAGCACTTTCAGGCTCTTCTTCGAAACATCGTCGGGATTCACGTTATCGATGGAAATCTGCAGCCACTCGAGGCCAGCGCGGTTGAGACGCTGGATGCGCTCGGGAACGAGGAAATAACCGTTTGTGATCAATCCGGCAATCATTCCGTTTTCCCGAATGCGCCCGATGATCTCATCGAGCTCAGGATGCAGTAACGGCTCACCACCAGAAATTGTAACCACGGCAGTGCCTAGATCGCCAAGCTTGTCGATGCGGCGGAACATCTCTTCGGTCGCCACGGGTTTCGAGAAATCATCGAACTCATTGCAGTACGTGCAGGCAAGATTGCAGCGCCGCACTGGAATGATGTGCGCCAGCAGCGGATGATCGGTCGAAGCCAACGCTCGTGCGGCCATAGCTGCTCCGCGCAGGTTACGGTGCAGAGCTTTGGCTCGGCGGCGGGCGGTCGTTAGTAATGACGGCATGAGTCTCAGCTACTTCTATTAAAACACGGACGATCCCCACGAGCCGTGCGCCTCACATTGCGCGGAGGATTCGAGCGGGTAAATGGTAAGTTCCTGAACCTAAATGGTTTGGATTCCCAGGAATTCATGCCCTGCTTTCTGCAACGTTGCAACGGCGAGTCCCGCGTAGTCTTCCTGCACCAGCACGTAATCGGTGTAATAGGTTGAGATCGCAAAAATCGGAACACTGTTGCTCGACAGCGGCTGGATGAACGACAGCAGCACCCCGGTTTGCGAAAACGGAAACGGTCCTTCGAGCTTCAGGCAAATCCAGCGCGGGCCGGGATCGATTTCCTTTGGGACATTTTCGGTTTGGCAAACGATAGAGAGCTCGTCGACAGCTCGCGTGATCGAGACAAATTGACCTCGCATAGCCCAATCGGGGATGGAAGCATCTCGTACAAGGCGCACGATCGAGTAGATTCCGAAAAGCTGGCGAAATTTGAGTTCCTGCATAGTGAGCATCGCGATCTGACCGGCTATCCCTCTACCGCTTTGCGCACCGCGGCTTTTGCCAGCAAGCGCGTTGAGTCCAGCGCCGGCAAAGGCGATGACTCCGGCGTTACCAATAACGGGATTTCTGTACAGCCGAGGACAACAGCATCACAACCCTCCTGCTGCAACAGGCGAATTACCTCTAAGTAATATGCCAGCGATTGCGGCAGAATCTGGGCGCTCACCAACTCGTCGAAGATTATCCGGTCGATGCGCTCCCGCTGTTCTTTCGTGGGAATGCGGTAGTCGATGGCCGCGGTCCGCAAGGCCTCCGGATAAACCGGCCCTTCCATCAGATATTTTGTGCCGAGCAGTGCCAGACGCTTGAAATTCCTCCGCTGCGCCTCTTTTGCGACTTCTCTGCCAATGTGCAACCAGGGCCGCGGCGAGCGGTGCTCAACCAGATCGAACGCCTGATGAATGGTATTGTCGGGACAAATCAAGAAATCGGCGCCGGCGCGCGCAAGTTTCTCGGCCGAAGACATGATCAATTCGGCTACGCCGGCCCAGTCGTTGGCGCGAATGTGCACCATATACTTTGCCAGTGAATGGGAATGCAGAGAGACCTCGGGATGGTCGTGTGGCCCCAGCACCTGCGCGCCTTCCAGCGAAATTGTGCGATAACAGAGCGCGGCCCCTTCTGTACTGCAGGCGACGATGCCAATGTGCAACATCCGGGATCAGTTCTTGAAAGCTGTTGCGAAAATTTGAATTGACTATAGCGATCCTTCGACTGCTCCAGCAGTTCGCTGCCCGAATCGCCGGCTTCGTTCAGGATGACAACGCGTCGAGCTATCTCGCTGCCGTCGCATCGAACAAGTTCAGAAATTCACACTTTTTGTCGGCGTGCAGAAACGAGGCTTCGAACGAATTGCGCGCCAGT